>JADHWE010000024.1 GCA_016783675.1 Kiritimatiellia bacterium | reverse complement strand
GCTTCTGCAATGCCGGCGTACAGCGCTTTCTCGGTCATTTTCACGAGGTTAATCACCTCGCGATCCGTGACCCCCACCATCACGGTGGTTGCCGTGTCACCGATATAGCCGCCGTAGCGAACCCCGACGTCTATACTCACCACGTCGCCAATCTCTATCTCGCGTGGCCCGGGGATGCCGTGCACGACTTCGTCGTTCACCGACACACAAATCTGCCCCGGGTAGCCGCGGTACCCCAGGAAGGCGCTTTCGCCGCCCAAGGCCTGGATCCGCTTCCCCGCAAACTCACTCAACTCGCTCGTCGTGACGCCGGGGGCCACCATGGCGGCCACCTCGTCGCGTACCGTGGCCGCCATCCGGCCGCTGGCACGCATCTTCTCGATTTCGGCGGGCGTCTTGACAATAATCATGCGCTAGCGGACTGCAGCTTTGCCTCGATCTCGGCCATCAGCGAATCAACGCCCTGGTCGGAATCCAGGCTGACCAGCAGTCCCTTCTCCTCGTACCGCGAAATCAGACTCTCGGTCTGACGGTTGTAAACATCGAGACGGTTGGCGATCGTCTCTTCGTTATCATCCTTACGCTGGTACAGCTCGCCCCCGCATGCATCACACACGCCCTCAACCTTGGGCGGAATGTTGATGACATGAAAACTTGCGCCGCAATCCTTGCAGACACGCCGGCCGGTCAACCGCTGAAGGATCACCTCGCGCGGCGTGGCCAGGAAAAACACGAAATCGATCTTGCTGCCGCGGCCCGCCAGGCTCTCGTCGAGCAGGTCTGCCTGCGCCAGCGTGCGCGGGAACCCGTCAAACAGGTAGGCCGCTTCCTGGTCGCCGGTCTCGAGGCGCTTCTCCACGATGCGAATGATCACCTCGTCCGGAACCAGCTCGCCGCGCTTCATGTAGTCTTCGGCTTCGCGCCCCACTTCGGTTCCATGGGCCACCTCTTCACGCAGCATATCGCCGGTGGCGAAATGGACGTAACCGCCACGGTCGCCACGCAGGCGTTCGGCCACGGTGCCCTTACCCGACCCCGGAGGCCCCAATAGAACTACAACCTTCATGATCTTCGTCTTCCTTAAAAGTGGCCTAGTTTAAACTCTGTGTCACTGATCACTGATCACTTCCCCTACCGCCGGCTACGCAGCTTGCCCTTCTTCAGGAAACCATCGTAGTGCCGCATCAACAGGTGCGATTCAACCTGGCGCATGGTGTCCAGCGCCACACCCACAATGATCAGGAGACTTGTTCCGCCAAGGAACGAGGCCACCAGGAACGGAATGTTAAACTGCTTGTGGAGAATCGAGGGAAGCACGGCGATAACCGTCAGCCCGATGGCGCCGATCAGCGTGATGCGCGTCATGGTCTTGTCCAGGAACTCGGCCGTCGGACGTCCGGGACGAATACCGGGAACATAGCCGCCGTTGCGCTTCAGGTCATCGGCGATCTGCAACGGATTGAACTGCGTGGCGACCCAGAAATAGGAGAAGAAGAGGATCAGGACCGCATAGACCAGGATGTAGAGTGGCTCGCCCATCTGGAGTGCGGCATGAAGTGTCTTCGTCGCATGCAGATCAATCTTACCGATCAACGCGGTCGGGAACGCCAGCATGGCACCCGCAAAGATAATAGGCATGACGCCGGAGTAATTCACACGCAGCGGCATGTAGGTGTTCTGGCCTCCGTAGACCTTCCGGCCCACGACGCGCTTGGCCGTATGGATCGGGATCTTGCGCTGGCCCTGGGTCAGGGCGATCGTGCCCGCCACCACCAGGAAGAAGAGCAGGGACAGTCCGACCAGATGGAAGATCGAGAAGCGTGCCATTCCTTCAACCTGCTTGAACATGCCGAGCATCATGTAGACCGCCATGGGCAGGCGACTCACGATGTTGACCGTGATGATCAGCGAAATACCGTTGCCGATCCCGCGCTCGGTAATCTGCTCACCCAGCCACATCATGAGCATGGTACCCGTGGTCATGGCAATGATGGTCATCAGAATAAATGGAACACCGGGGTTGTGGACCAGCACGATACCGCGTCCCAAGCCCAGTGCGCCCGGGTTCTGGAGACTCAGTGCCAGGAAGAGCGATTGCACCACACAGATCACGAGGGCCAGATAACGGGTATACTGGGTCAGCTTCTGCCGTCCCGCATCGCCTTCACGCGCCAGGCGTTCCAGGGCCGGCACAATGGCGGTCATGAGCTGTAGAATGATCGAGGCGCTGATATAGGGCCAGATACTGAGCGCGCCTACGGCGCACTTGCTCAGGGCTCCACCGCTGAACAGGTCGATCCACCCCATGAAGCCGCCACCGGCGGTGGTCTGGATGTTCCGGATCGCAGCCTGCAGGGCCGCCGCATCCACACCCGGCGTCGGAACGCTTGTCACGATGCGACAGATGAAGATCAACCCGAACGTGAAGAGAATCCGCTGCCTCAGCTCAGGAATTTTAAAAGAATTGGCGAATGCCGACAGCATGGTTGCTCCCGATTATGCTTCGTTGCAGGTTCCGCCTGCCGCTTCAATCTTCGAACGCGCCGCGGCGCTAAACGCATGGGCCGTCACGGTGAGCTTGCGATCCAGCTCGCCGACGCCCAGGATCTTGATGCCATTGCACTTGCCGTTGGCAAGTCCGGCCGCCCGCAACGTCTCGGCTGTCACCTCGCTGCCCGCGTCGAACGCGTTGAGGGCGCTCACATTGACGCCGACATACTCGATCCGGGCCGGGTTTTTGAAACCGCGCTTAGGCAGGCGGCGGATGAGGCGCATCTGGCCACCTTCGAATCCAGCCTTGTGCTTGTTACCCTTGCGAGCCATCTGGCCCTTGTGCCCTTTACCGCACGTCTTACCGGTGCCGGAACCCATGCCGCGCCCGAGACGCTTGCGGCGATGCTTCGAACCGGCGGTTGTACTGAGTGTATGCAAGTCCATGTCTAAACCCCTTACGCTTTGCCACGCATGGCGAGCACGTCCGCACGCGACTTAAGCTGATTCAGCGCCGCGAAGGTGGCCTTCACCACGTTAAGCTGATTGCTGCTGCCAAGCGACTTGCCGAGCACATCGCGCACACCGGCCACTTCAAGCACCGCGCGCATGCCGCCACCGGCGATCACACCCGTACCCGGCGAAGCCGGACGCAACAGGACGTGGCCACCGTCACATGTGCCCGTGACCTCGTGCGGGATCGTACGATCCTTCATGGTCACGTTCACGAGCGACTTGCGGGCAATTTCGCCGCCCTTGCGGATGGCATCGGCCACTTCGTTGGCCTTGCCGAAGCCGTAGCCCACGAGGCCGTCGCGGTTGCCCACGACCACCACCGCGCTAAAGCTGAAATTACGTCCGCCCTTTACCACCTTGGAGCAGCGGTTTACAAAGACCACCCGCTCTTCGAATTCGGGCTGGCTGTCATTATCTTTCCAATTAGGTCTCACGGCTACTTATCCTCCTTGGCGGTATCCTCTTGGGCAGGAGGCGCCACAGTATCCCCTATCGAGAGACCGCTCGCCACGGCCGCATCCACAACCGCCTTAATCCGACCATGAAAACGGAATCCGCCCCGGTCGACTACGACCTGCTTCACCCCTCTCGCGTCGGCCAATTCGGCAATCCTGCGCCCCAGCTCCCCTGCCGCATCCACATTCTTGCGGCCGCCCGTCCGGGCCGATACCAGGGTCACACCATTCTCATCGTCGATCAGCTGCACCTGCAGGCTGGTGACCGACTTGAAAAGCGCCATGCGCGGACGCTCCTCGGTCCCGCTGATCTTGCGCCGTACACGGCGGTGCCGGGCCACTCGATATTCGGTTCTCGTCTTAAGCATTGTCCAATTCCTCTATGCGACCGTTTTGCCGACCTTGCGCCGGATCCGCTCGCCCTTGTACTGCACACCCTTGCCCTTGTACGGCTCCGCGGGGCGGAACCCGCGAATACGCGCGGCGGCATCGCCCACCATCTGCTTATCGGCGCCGCTCACGGTAATGACGGTTCCGCTGTCATTCACCGCCAGGCTAAGGCCGTCCTTGACCGTGTAAATGACCGGACTGGAGAGACCCACCGACATGTTGAGCGTCTGTCCCTGCACCGAGGCACGAAAACCGACGCCGTTGATCTCGAGCTGCTTCTCAAAGCCCTTGGTGACACCCTCAACCGCATTGGCAATCAGGCTGCGAATCAACCCGTGCAGGCTCTTCTGCTCGCGATGGTCGCTTGAGCGGGTAACGGTCACCTGGCTGCCCTCGACGGACACGTCAATGCCCTCGGGCAGGTCAACCTTCAGTTCGCCCTTGGCGCCCTTGGCGAAGGCCACTCGGCCGTCCACGCGGACTTCGACGCCCGCCGGTATATCAATTGGTTTCTGTCCTATCCTCGACATCGTCCACTCCTCACCTACGTGCCACGGCTACCAGATTGTGCACAGCACCTCGCCACCGACGTTCTGGCTCCGCGCTTCACGGTCGGTCAGAACGCCCGACGACGTGCTCAGCACGGCAATGCCCTGGCCAGCCAGCACACGCGGCACCTTGGCCGCCACCACGTACTGGCGCAGTCCGGGCCGGCTTTCACGCTTCAGACCGCGAATCACCGGCTCAAGTTCTTCCGTGTATTTCAAATTCAGCTTCAGGCTCTTCGGGGTACCGCCTTCGACGGCGTAATCCCCTATGAACCCCTCGCGCTTCAGCACCTGGGCAATCTCGCCCTTGAGGCGGGAGTGCGGCATTTCAACCGACTCGTGCCCCGACGCCTGTGCATTGCGAATGCGCGTCAACATATCGGCAATGGGATCCGACCAACTCATCTTCTCTCCTTCGTCCTACCAGCTTGCCTTCGTCACACCGGGAATCAGTCCCGACGCGGCTAATTCCCTGAAACAGAGCCGGCACAACTTAAATTTGCGCATGTACGCACGCGGCCGCCCACAGCGAACACAACGGTTATAGCCACGCACCTTGAATTTCGGTTCACGCGCAGCCTTGGCAATAAGTGATGTCTTAGCCAACTTGAACTCCTTCGTCTTTCTTCTTCGCAAAGGGCATACCCAGGAGCGCCAACAGTTCGTAGGCCTCCTTGTCGTTACGTGCACTCGTGACAATGGTCACGTTCATCCCCTGGGAGGCGTTCACCTTATCAGGATCCACCTCGGGGAAGATCATCTGGTCCTTCAACCCCAGCGAGTAGTTGCCCTTGCCATCGAAGGCATCGGCCGGCACGCCCCGGAAGTCGCGAATACGCGGCAGCGCCGCGTTGATCAGCCGGTCCAGGAACTCGTACATACGCGTTCCGCGCAGCGTTACCTTGGCGCCGATGGTCATACCCTCGCGCAATTTGAAGTTTGAAATGCTCTTGCGGGCACGCGTCCTGACAGGCTGCTGTCCCGTAATCTGGGCCAGCTCCCCGGTGCGTGCCTTGAGGGCATCCTTATCCGCAATTCCAAGCCCCATGTTGACCACAACCTTGCTCAGCTTCGGCAGCTGCATCGGGTTGCTCATCCCCAGCTTCTCTTTGAGTGCCGGGCGGGCTTCCGTCTTATATCGTTCCTTCAGCGTCGACATGCTTGTCCTCAACTGTCAAATGCGTGGCCACAAGCTCTACACTTGCGGATACGCCGTTCGCCATCCTGGGCCCGACCGGTCCGCACGCCCTTTTTGCAGTCCGGGCAGTACAACAACACGTTCGAGAGCGCCATGGGCTTCTCTTTTTCCACGATACCGCCCTGGGGCGTGTCCTGCGTCTTGCGCAGCGTCTTCTTGCCGAGGTTAACCCCCTCGACCAGCACACGATCCCGGGACGGAACTACCTGCAGCACCTTGCCGGTCTTGCCTGCATCCACACCCGCAATCGCAGCGACCGTATCGCCCTTCTTAATGCGCGGTATACTCACGTCTCCATTCCTCCATCACGTTCCGCATTCCAGAAGCGAAACCCGCAACTCCTACAGCACCTCGGGTGCCAGCGAAATCACCTTCATGTAGTTCTTGTCGCGCAACTCTCTCGCCACCGGCCCGAAGATACGGGAACCGACAGGGTTCTTGTTGGCGTCCACAATGATCACCGCGTTATTGTCAAAACGCAGGTGCGATCCATCCGCACGCTGCACGGGGTGCTTCGTCCGCACGATCAGGGCCTCGCAAACCTGGCCCTTCTTGATCAAGCCGTTGGGCTGTGCTTCCTTGACCGACACCTTGATGATGTCGCCCACGGAGGCATAGCGCTTGCGCTGGCCCAGGACGCGGAAACAGCGAACGCGCTTCGCGCCCGAGTTGTCTGCCACTACCAGATCAGTTTCTTCAGCAATCACTGCCCATTCTCCTTACTATCCGCGGTGCGACCCTTCAGGCCACCGTTTTCGTCGCCTCAATCGTGGTCACGCGCCAGCGCTTCATTTTGCTATAGGGCCGGCACTCTTCGATCTGTACCTTGTCACCCACCTTGGCCTGGCTGCTCTCGTCATGCGCATGGAACTTGCGATGCACCCGCACGACTTTGCTGTACATCGGATGACGGCGCCGGGTTTCCACCCGCACCACCACCGACTTCTCCCCGCTCACGCTCACGACCGTACCGTTGCGCTGCTTGCGTGTGACCTGTTGACTCTCTGTTTTTTCCGTCATATCTAAATCCCCGCAGTATGGCCCCGCCTGGCCCTAGGCCTGCGCGGCCCTTTCCTGCATTACCGTCTTGATCCGTGCAACGTCCCGCCGCAGCGTCTGCATTTTCAACGGCGACTGCGATCCATCACCCACGCGCTGCATCATGCGCACGTTGGCCAACTCGCTGCGCGTCTCTTCCATGAGATTCTGCAGTTCTTCGTCGGTCTGCTCTCTCAAGCTGCTTGCTTTCATCGCCATGGTCTACTTGCCCTCACGCGTAATGAACCTTGTCCGCAAACCCAACTTCGCATCCGCCAGGCGCAGGGCCTCCCGTGCGAGCTGCTCGGACACACCACCCACTTCAAATAACATCATGCCGGGACGAATCACGGCGACCCAGTATTCCGGGTTACCCTTACCCTTACCCATGCGCACTTCGATCGGCTTCTGGGTGATGGGCTTGTCAGGAAAGATACGGATCCACAGGCGGCCACGGCGCTTCATGCGACGGTTAATCGCCACGCGGCAGGCCTCGATCTGCGTGCTCTTGATCCAGCCACGGTCCATCGACTTGATTCCATACTCGCCGAACGACAAGTTGGCCCCGCTCTTCGCCATCCCCTTGCGGCTTCCACGCTGCACCTTGCGGTGCTTCACTCTTTTAGGCATCAAAGGCATTGTTCAGATTCTCCCTTCCCGGACTAGGCGGCCTGCTTCGCGTCTTTCTTGCAGATCCACACCTTGACGCCGATCAGGCCGGCCGTCGTCGGCGATTCCGCGAACCCATAATCGATATTGGCACGCAGGGTGTGCAGCGGAATCTTGCCTTCCTTGTACCACTCCACCCGCGACAGCTCGGAACCGCCCAGGCGTCCGCTCACGCGGATCTTAATTCCTTCAACTCCCAAGTCCATGGCCAGCTTGATCGCACGCTTCATAGCGCGGCGAAACGACACGCGGCGCGCCATCTGCATGGCGATGTTCTCGGCAACGAGCTGGGCATTCGTGTCGGCATCGCGGATCTCCTGGATCTCGATGTAAACCTCTTTGCCGGTCATGCGCGAGAGTTCCGCGCGGATCCGCTCAATGTCCTGTCCCTTACGCCCGATCACGATTCCCGGCCGCGCCGTGAAGATGTTCACGCGCACCCGGTTCGCATAGCGCTCGATCCGCACCTGCGCCACGGCGGCGTTCTCCAGGCGCTTCCTGACCAGCTCGCGGATCTTGAGATCCTCGTTGAGCAGGTTTCCGAATTCTTTTTTGGGACTGAACCAGCGCGAGCGCCAGTCCTTGTCTACTGCGATCCGCAGTCCGATTGGATTAGTCTTCTGACCCAAAACGTTGCTCCCTTTCCCCGCCGACTACGCTGCGTCGGACTCCCGGCCGTCCGTCAGGACGATCTTGATATGACACATGCGCTTCTTGACCGGCCGAATACCACCACGGGCACGCGACCAGTACCGTTTCATCCGCGGCCCCTCTTCGACGACCGCTTCCTTAACCGTCAACTCGTCAACCGCCAGCTTCGCGTTGTTTTCCGCGTTGGCGATTGCCGACTTCAACGTCTTCCCAATCATCGCCGCCGCCTTGCGTGCACTGAAATCGGTGATCTTCAGTGCATCGGCTACGGGCAGGCCCTGCATCTTGCGGGCCAGGTCACGCGCCTTCGTCGGAGACAGCCGCGCAAACTTGGTTCTTGCTGTTACTTCCATCAGTTCAACCCCACTTCCTGTGACGCTGCGGCGCCCTACTTCAACGCCTTCGTCTTATCGGTGTGCGAGCCATGACGGCGGAACGTCCGGGTCGGGGCAAATTCGCCGAGGCGATGCCCCACCATGTTCTCCGTCACGAAAATTGAAACGTGCTGTTTGCCGTTGTGAATGGCGAACGTGTGCCCCACAAACTCCGGAACGATCATCGAGCGACGCGACCAGGTCTTGATTGGCCGACGGTCACCGGACCGGTTCATCCGTTCCACCTTCGTGAGCAGCTTGGGCTCAACGTAAAACCCTTTTTTAATTGAACGCGCCATAGCCTATTTTCTCCGCTTAACGATAAATTTGCTCGATGTCTTCCGGCGCGAACGGGTCTTGCCGCCCTTTGCCAGCTTGCCCCACGGCGAAACGGGATGGCCGCCACCGGAGGTACGGCCTTCGCCACCGCCCATGGGATGGTCCACCGGGTTCATCGCCACACCACGCACCGTGGGGCGGCGACCACGCCAACGTGCGCGTCCGGCCTTGCCGTCCACCACACTGGAGTGCTCGGAGTTGCCGACCTGCCCAATCGTGGCCATGCACTTAACATTGATCATCCGGATCTCGCCGGAGGGCAATTTCATCTGGGCATATTTGCCTTCACGGGCCATGAGCTGCGCGCCAACACCGGCACTGCGCACGATGCGCGCACCGCGCCCGGGCTCCAACTCGATATTGTGCACGGTCAGCCCCAGCGGCATGTTCTCCAGCGGGAGCGCGTTACCCGCGGTGGGCTCCGCTTCGGGACCCGACGACACCATCGTATCGACCTTCAGGCCGGCCGGCGCCAGGATGTAGCGCTTCTCGCCATCAACGTAATGCAGGAGCGCGATGTTGGCCGAACGGTTCGGATCGTACTCGATCGCCGCCACACGGGCCGGCACACCGGTTTTCTCACGACGGAAATCGATCTCGCGGTATCGGCGCTTGGCGCCGCCGCCACGATGCCGCACCGTAATGCGGCCGGCCGAGTTGCGCCCGGACGTGCGCCTTTTCCCTTTCGAGAGCGCCTTTTCCGGCTCGGTCTTGGTGATCTCTTCAAACGTCGAGACCGTCGCAAAGCGCCTTCCCGGCGATGTCGGATTGTATTTTCTTAAAGCCATATCACCTTCTCCATCCCTCGGAGGACCCGCCTTTAGGCGAGGTCGATCCTGCTCCCCTCCTCCAGGGTAACAATCGCCCGTTTCCAGTCGGCCCGCTTGCCGTAGCGCACGGTGCGCTCACGCTTGCGTTTACCTTCGTAACGCATCGTGTTGACCGATTTAACCGACACGTTGAACAGGTCTTCAACCGCTTTCTTGATCTCCGGCTTGTTGGCCGAACAATCCACGCTGAAGAAGTACTTGTTGCCTATCTCGGTCAGGATCGTGCCCTTTTCCGTCAACTGGAGTTCCTTGATAATCGCGTCCGCATGCTTCTTCATGCTGTTGCTCCCTTCGCGGCGCGTGGCGTCAACCGGGACTGCAGCGCATCCATAGCCGCCTTGCTGATCACGATTCGCTTGTAACGCAGAAGCTGGTACGTATTCAGACTCTCGGCCGAAGTCAGCTCCACCCGTTCCACATTCTTAGCGGCCTGCTCCAGCGCCGGCGTCAGGCGATCGACCACCACGATGGCGGGGGCGTCTACCTTGACGGCCTCGAGCAGGGCCACAAAATCCTTGGTCTTACCGCTTTCAACGGCAATCTCGTCCACCACGAGAATCTCGTCGCCGGCGACCGCCTCGCTGAATGCGCGCTGGAAGGCCAGCTTGGAGACCTTACGGTTGATCTTGCCGCCGTACTCACGCGGAACCGGACCGAATGCCGCCGCGCCGCCACGCCACACGGGCGACTGCTTGTAACCGGCACGGGCACGTCCGGTGCCCTTCTGCTTCCATGGCTTGGCGCCTGTACCGGCGACCTCGCCCTTGGATTTCGCCGAAGCCGTCCCGGCACGCCGGCGCGCCTGGTAACGCACCACCGACTCGTGCACCGCCTGGTCGCCCTCGTCGCGAACCATCAGGTCGTCCGAGAAATCCAACCCGGCCAGCTCAGCGCCCTTGGAATCACACATGCGAATCTTGCTCATCAGCCCTTACCTCCCGCCGAGGCGCCCTTCTTCAACGCCTTGCGCACGGTCACAATAGCTCCCTTGGGCCCCGGCACGGCGCCGCGAACCAACAGCACGTTGTCTTCGCCGCGTACCGCCACGACCTTCAGATTCTGGGTTGTTACCTGGACATGGCCCATGTGCCCGGGCATCCGCTGCCCCTTGGCGACACGTGCCGGATAGGAGCACTGCCCGATGGAACCCACGCGACGACGTGAATGCCCACCGTGCGTCATGCGGCCACCGGCCATGCGATAGCGCTTAACAACGCCCGCGAACCCGCGGCCCTTCGTGACACCCTCAACATCCACGAACCCGACACCCTCGAAGATATCGGCGCCGAGCGTATCGCCCGCCTTGACTTCGTCATCGGCCTCAACCCTGAACTCGCTCAGGTGGCGGCAGAACGGGACACCGGCCTTCGTGCAGCGGGCGGCCTGCGCCTTGCTCAGGCGCTGTTCCTTGATCTCGCCAAAGCCAATCTGTACGGCCTCGTAACCATCCGTCGCGGTGGTTTTACGCTGTACGACCGGGCACGGACCCACGGCCAACACGGTAACGGGTACACGCACGCCACTCTCGTCGTAGACCTGCGTCATTCCTAGTTTTTGTCCAATCAACGCTTGCATGATGCTCACTCAGATCTTGATGGTTATGTCTACACCCGCCGGCAGGTTGAGCTTCTTCAACTCGTCCACTGTCTTGGCGGTCGGTTCAATGATGTCCAACAGTCGTTTGTGCGTACGCACTTCGAACTGGTCCATCGACTTCTTATCCACGTGCGGGCTGCGGTTAACGGTGTACCGCTCGATCCGCGTGGGCAGTGGCGTGGGGCCAACTACCTGCGCCCCCGTTCCGCGGGCCGTCTCGATAATGTCCTGGACCGCCTGGTCCAGTACGCTGTGATCGTAACCCTGCAGCTTAATTCTAATGCATTGACCTTGCATGCTTCTCCCTATCCTCGCCGTCTTTCCCTTGCCCGCCCTGCTTGCCACGCCGAAGCTCTTGAGCAAAGGCGGGAGCTTGCCGAAGAGTCGGCCATCATTGGTTCTGTAATCTTTCCTTCAGGTCGGCCGGAGCCACCGCGAAATGAGTCGGTTCCATGGTGTAACTCGCCCGTCCTCGTGAGAGCGAACGCACCGCCGTCGAATAACCAAAAAGCTCTGCCAGCGGAACGGCCGCCTTGACAATCTGCATGTCGCCGAGCGCATCCATGCTTTTCACCTTGCCGCGCCGCGCGCTGATGTCGGAAAGGACGTCGCCCATGGCCTCAGCCGGCGTGACGACCTCGACCGCCATGATCGGCTCCAGGATCTCCGGGGATGCCGCCATGACCGCCTCGCGCAGCGCCATGACGCCCGCCGTCCGGAACGCGACTTCGGAGGAACTCTCGGGGTCGAACCCGCCACCGGTCACGCGCACGGTGACGTCGATCAGCGGATAGCGCGCCAGAACGCCGGTGATCAGGCCGTCATTGATGCCCGCTTCCAGCGACGGCTTGTACTCCGCCGGGATCTGCGTATCCGAGACATCCACGTTGATCGTGTTGCCCGCCCCGCGCTTGGCCGCGCTCACCTCGAGCGCCACCTTGGCATACTGGCGGCTGCCGCCGAACTCGCGATCGAACACGTGTGTGGCCGCACCGGTCGCGGTAACGGTCTCGTGGTAGGCCACCATCGGACGCCCGCTGTTGGTCACCACGCTATACTCACGATCCATGCGATCCTTCAAAATCTCGAGGTGCAGCTCGCCCATGCCGCTCAGGATGGTCTGGCCGGTCTCGGGGTCGGTCCGCACCACGCAGGTGGGGTCCTCGGCGGACAGGGCGGCCAGCGCCGCATCAAGCTTGTCCTTGTCGGCCCGCGTCTTCGGCTCGATCGCCATGAACATCACCGGCTCGGGGAAGCGGATGCCCAGCAGTTCGACCGGCGCGTTCTCGGCACAGAGCGTATCACCCGTCGTGGCATCCTTGAGGCCCACGACCGCGCCAATCTCGCCGGAATGCAGCGCGTCGACCTCGGTACGATCGTTGGCGTGCAGGCGGATCAGCTTGAGAATGCGCTCGCGCTTCCTGGTGCGCGGATTGAACACGTTCTGCCCCTTGCTCAGGTGGCCAGAGTAGATCCGGACGAAGGCAAGGCGCCCTATATAGGAATCTGTCGCCAGCTTGAACGCCAGGGCGCTGAGCGGGCCGTTGTCATCGGCCGCGCGCTCAACGGTGGACCCGTCACGCGGGTTCTTGCCTTCGATAGCCGGAACGTCCAGGGGCGAGGGCATGAAATCAACGACGCAATCCAGGAGCTGCTGGACGCCCTTGTTCTTGAGCGAGGAGCCGCACAGCACCGGAACCAGCTCACCGCTGATAACGGTACGGCGAATACCGGCCACGAGCGCCTCGGGCGCAACGTCTGCGTCCTCAAGGTAGGCTTCGAGCACGGCCTCGTCCTTCTCGGCCACGGCTTCAATCATCTCGGCGCGTGCCTTTTCGGCGTCGGCGGCCAGCTCGGCCGGAATGGGGAACTGCGATACTTCGGCACCCAGGGTCGTCTCATCGTAATCCAGAGCGCGCATGTTGATCAGGTCGATGACACCGTGGAACTGGTCCTCCGCTCCGATCGGAAGCTGCACGGGCACGGCATTGGAACCGAGCTTGCTGCGCATATCCTCGACTACGCGCTCGAAATCGGCGCCCATGCGGTCCATCTTGTTGACGAAAGCGATACGCGGCACGCCGTAGCGGTTGGACTGGCGCCACACGGTCTCCGATTGCGGCTGCACGCCCCCTACCCCACAGAACACGCCCACCGCGCCGTCGAGCACGCGTAGTGAACGCTCGACTTCCATGGTGAAGTCCACGTGGCCCGGGGTGTCAATGATGTTCACCTGGTGATCGCGCCAGAAGCAGGTCGTGGCGGCGCTGGTAATCGTGATGCCGCGTTCTTTCTCCTGCTGCATCCAGTCCATCACGGCCGTGCCCTCGTGCACTTCACCGATCTTATGGACGATGCCGGCATAGTAGAGCATCCGCTCCGTGGTAGTGGTCTTGCCGGCATCGATATGGGCGATGATGCCGATGTTGCGCACTTGGCACAGCGGTCTCAGGCGCTCGGCTGCTTCGGCGGCGCCGGAGCGAGCAGATGCCTTCTTTTTCTTCTTATGTTCCAAAACCGCTACCATGCTTCAGATCTCAAATCCCAAAAACTACCATGCGTAGTGGGCGAACGCCTTGTTCGCCTGTGCCATGCGATGCGTATCATCGCGCTTGCGGACAACCGCGCCCTGCCCGTTATAGGCATCCATCAGTTCCATCGCCACGGCCGTACCCATCGGTACCCCGCGGCGGGCCTTGGACGCCGCCAGCAACCAGCGCAAGGCCAGTGCGAGCTGACGGTCACGGTTGATCTCAACCGGAACCTGGTAGGTCGAGCCACCCACGCGGCGCGACTTCACTTCGACGCGCGGCTTCATGTTATCGATCGCCTTGATCAAAACTTCGATCGGCTCCTCCGACATCTTCTCCGAGATGAGGCTGAGGGCCCCGTAAACAATCCGTTCCGCGGTTGATTTCTTCCCGCCGCGCATTGTGAAGTTGATCACCTTCGCCACCAGCTCACTATTATAAGTGGGGTCGGGGGCCAGGACTCTCCGTTCAGCTTTACGCCTTCTTGCCATGACAAGTCTTTCTCCTCATCCCGCCAGTGCAGGATGCTCCGTATTCTATTTGCCGCGCTTGACGCCGTACTTGGAACGGCCTTGCTTGCGCCCTTCAACTCCGAGGCAGTCGAGCGCGCCGCGCACGATGTGATACCGCACACCCGGCAGGTCCGACACACGGCCGCCACGCACCAGCACCACGCTATGCTCCTGGAGGTTGTGACCCACACCAGGGATGTAGGCAGTTACCTCGTACCCGGACGTCAAACGCACGCGGGCCACCTTCCGCAGAGCCGAGTTCGGCTTCTTCGGCGTACGCGTCATTACAGCCAGGCACACACCGCGCCGCTGAGGGCACGAAGCCAAGGCTGGCGCCTTACTCTTACGACGGGCCTGTTTGCGGCCTTTTCTCACCAATTGATTAATCGTGGGCATAGCTTTTTCCCTTTGGAGCGCAAAAGTCGGCATGCTAACAAAAGCGCATAGACCAACTCAAGCTCATCCTAGTAGTTCCTGCAACTTTTTCGCGGCTTCGTCGGACGGGACCTCGAGTTCATCCTCGGGAAGCGGCTCGGCCAGCGGCACCAACTTGATATTGCGGTGCATCGGGAATCCGGTACCACCCGGAATCAGATGCCCCATGATAACGTTCTCTTTGAAGCCTTTGAGATCGTCGACACGCCCCAGCGTTGCCGCGTCGGTCAGCACCCGCGTGGTGTCCTGGAACGAAGCCGCCGAGATGAAGCTGTCGGTCTCCAACGAAGCCTTGGTGATACCCAGCAGGGCGGGCTGAGCCTCGGCCGGGCGCTTGCCTTCGGCCATGGCCTGCTCGTTCACAGCCAGGAAGGTCTGCTTCATCACCTGCTCGCCCCACAGGAACTCGGTGTCGCCCGGGTTCGTGATGCGAACCTTGCGCAGCATCTGGCGCACAATGATTTCGATGTGCTTGTCGTTGATTTCGACGCCCTGCAGACGATAGACCTGCTGCACTTCGTTGACGAGGTACTCCTGCAACTCCTGCGGACCGCAGACCTCCAGGATCTCCTGGGGCACGATCGGTCCTTCCGTGAGCTGCTGCCCCTTCTTCACGCGGTCGCCGCGGAAGACAACAATGTGCTTACCCATCGGGATGAGATGTTCTTCCACCGCACCGGTGGCCTCGTCGCGAATGATCAGGCAGCGCTTGCCGCGCTGGTTCTCGCCGAAGTCCACCACACCCTCGATCTTGGCGATCTCGGCGGCATCCTTCGGGTGGCGCGCTTCAAAGAGCTCGGCTACGCGCGGCAGTCCGCCGGTAATATCCTTCGTCTTCGATTCCTTGCGCGGGGTCTTGGCCAGCAGTTCGCCCGGCTTGACCGGCTGACGCTTCTTAACCATGACATGGGCACCGGCCGGAATACTGTAGAAACCCAGCACCTCGTCGTCGTCGGCACGACGAATGATGATCTGCGGGTGCAAGTCTTCCTTGGTTTCGAGCACCACCGTGCCGCGCAGGCCGGTCTGCTCGTCGATTTCCTTCTTCACCGAGACGTTCTCGACGAAGTCGTGGAAGCTGACCACACCTTCCTGCTCGGCCAGAACCGGCACGCTGTACGGGTCCCACTTGGCGAGCACGTCACCCTTGGTGGCCGTGCCGCCATCCTCGCAGTAGAGGACCGCGCCCATGGCGGTGGTGTAGCGTTCAAGCTCATGACCGGTGTCGTCGTGGATACTGATGGCGCCGTTCTTGTTAAGCACCACGTGATCGCCCTCGGCGTTGCGCACAACGCGCAGGTCGTGGTAGCGCACCATGCC
This sequence comes from Kiritimatiellia bacterium, assembly GCA_016783675.1. Taxonomy (GTDB): domain Bacteria; phylum Verrucomicrobiota; class Kiritimatiellia; order UBA8416; family JABMPJ01; genus JABMPJ01. Next base: position 18,079 of record JADHWE010000024.1, on the reverse strand, counting down.
GGCGTTCTTGACAATCACCTCCGGCTGCTTAAATACGGAGCTGGCCGTACCACCGATATGGAACGTACGCATCGTGAGCTGAGTGCCCGGCTCACCGATCGACTGCGCGGCGATGATACCGGTTGCCGTGCCGACTTCGACCAGGCGGCCGGTCGCGAGGTCGCGACCGTAGCAGCGGGCGCAAATACCGCGCCGTGATTCGCAAGTGAGCACGCTACGAATGCGGATCGTTTCCAAGCCGGCGTCCTGGATCTCGACGCATGTTTCTTCGTCGATTACGCCGCCGGCCGGGACTATGACCTTGTTCGAGATGGGGTGCTTGATGTCGTTGAGTGCGGTACGGCCCAGGATACGGGTCGACAGGGAGACGAGCTCCTCGTCGCCTTCGGTAATGCCCGACACCTCGATGCCGTTCACCGTGTTGCAGTCCTGCTCGACAATGATGACGTCCTGCGAGACGTCGACGAGCTTACGCGTCAGGTAACCGGCGTCAGCCGTCTTGAGGGCGGTATCGGCCAGACCCTTGCGGGCACCGTGCGTACTGATGAAGTACTCGAGGACCGTCAGGCCCTCGCGGAAGTTCGACACGATCGGACGTTCGATAATCTCACCGGACGGCTTGGCCATCAGACCACGCATGCCGGCGAGCTGGCGAATCTGCTGGCGGCTACCGCGCGCCTTGGAATCGACCATCATATACACCGGGTTGATTTCATCGGCGGCCAGCTTGTCCTCGAGCGCGTTCTCTTCAATCGCACGGTACATGGCGTTTGAGATCTCGTCGGTCGTATGGGTCCAGATATCGACGATCTTGTTGTAGCGCTCACCGTCGGTGATCACGCCCTGCTTGTACTGGCGCTGCACTTGCTGGACCTGCTTGCGGGCGCCGCCGATCATGCCCTGCTTCTCGTCCGGCACAATCAGGTCGACCATACCGATGGAGACACCGGCCAACGTGGCGTGCTCGAACCCGATCTGCTTCAGGTCGTCGAGAGTCTGCACGGTACGCTTGTGGCCCGCGGCCTTGTGGCAGTTCCAGATCAGGTCGCCGAGCATGGACTTGTTGACCACCTTGTTCACGAAACCGGTCTCTTTCGGCCAGATCTCGCTGAAGAAGACGCGGCCCACGGTTGTCTCGATGACGCGGATCTCCTGGTCGCCGACAAAGGTCTCGCGCCCGAAGTCCGGGTTACGGAAACGGATGCGCGTATGGGTGTCGACCGCCTTGTCCTCGTAGGCCAGGCGCACTTCCATGATGTCGCTGAAGATCGGCAGGTGCTCAATCGCGTCGGACTCCTTGCGCGCATACTGGGCAAGGCGGTCCTTCTGGCTGAGCGAGGTGAGATAGTAGATACCCAGCGCGATATCCTGCGTCGGGGTCATGATCGACTTACCGCTCGAGGGCGAGAAGATGCTGTTGGTCGACATCATCAACAGGCGCGATTCGAGCTGCGCCTCGATCGAGAGCGGCACGTGCACGGCCATCTGGTCGCCGTCGAAGTCGGCGTTGAACGCGGTACAGACCAGCGGATGAATCCGGATGGCCTCGCCTTCGACCAGGACCGGCTCGAACGACTGCACGCTGAGACGATGCAGCGTCGGGGCACGGTTGAGCATGACGGTTTTGTCGCGGGTCACCTCTTCGAGGATGTCCCACACGTCATCGGTCTGGCGTTCGATCAGCTTCTTGGCGCTACGCACGGTATGCACCACGCCCATTTCCTTGAGGCGGCGAATCATGAACGGCTCGAAGAGCACGAGGGCCATCTTCTTGGGTAGGCCGCACTGGTTGAGCTTGAGCTCGGGCCCGATCACAATCACGGAGCGGCCGGAGTAGTCGACGCGCTTACCAAGCAGGTTCTGGCGGAAGCGACCGCCCTTACCGCGCAGCATGTCGCTGAGCGACTTGAGCGGACGGTTGCCCGCGCCGGTCACGGCCCGGCCGTGACGGCCGTTGTCGAACACCGCGTCGACCGCTTCCTGCAGCATGCGCTTCTCGTTGCGGATGATAATATCCGGCGTCTTGAGCTGCTGAAGGTTCTTGAGACGGTTGTTGCGGTTGATGACGCGACGGTAGAGGTCGTTCAGGTCGGAGGTGGCGAAACGGCCGCCCTCAAGCGGAACGAGCGGGCGCAGCTCCGGCGGAATCACCGGCAGCACGTCCAGGATCATCCACTCGGGACGAGTCCCACTGCTGCGAAAGCCTTCCACGGCCTTCATGCGCTTGGAGAGCTTCTTGCGCGTCTGCTTGCTGCGGGTCTTCTCGATGGCCTCCTCGAGTTCCTCCATCAGGTCGTCGAGTTTGATCTGGCGCAGCGCTTCGCGCACGGCCTCGGCGCCCATACCGGCCTCGAAGGTGGCGCCATACTTATCGAGGGCATCACGGTACTCCATCTCGGTGAGGAGCTGACGCTCCTTGAGCGGCGTATCACCCGGATCGGTCACGAGGTAGTCCTCGTAGTAGAGCACGCGTTCGAGGTTGGTGGCCGTCATGTCGAGCATCAGCCCGATACGGCTCGGCGTGCACTTGAAGAACCAGATGTGCGATACCGGCACGGCCAGCTCGATGTGGCCCATGCGCTCACGGCGCACGCGCGACACGGTTACTTCCACGCCACAACGGTCGCAGATCACGCCCTTGTGTTTGATGCGCTTATACTTACCGCAACTACATTCCCAGTCGCGGGTCGGGCCGAAGATCCGCTCACAGAACAGGCCGCCCCGTTCCGGCTTGTAGGTCCGGTAGTTGATCGTCTCCGGATTCTTGACTTCGCCCTGGCTCCACGAGCGGACCGACTCCGGCGCGGCCAACTTAATGCCGACCGCGTCGAACGTCTCGTACTCCGTCAACCCCATCACTTCTCTGGCTGCGTAATGACTCACTATATCGCCTCCTGGCCTAGGGCCTAAAGAATTCCGTCGGACTCGTCTTTGCTGATCGTTTCCACGTCCAGACACAAGCCGCGCAGCTCGTTGATCAACACGCTGAACGACTCGGGGATACCGGCCTCCAGCGAGTTCTCACCCTTAACAATCGATTCGTAGATCCGGGTGCGTCCCGCTACGTCATCGCTCTTTACCGTCAACAGTTCCTGCAGCGCATAGGCCACACCATAGGCCTCCAGCGCCCAGACTTCCATTTCACCCATACGCTGGCCACCGTACTGCGCCTTACCGCCCAGCGGCTGCTGGGTCACAAGCGAGTACGGACCGACCGCACGTGCGTGAATCTTGTCAGACACCAGGTGGTGCAGCTTCAGCATGTAGATCTGGCCCACCACCACGCGCTGATCGAAGGCCTCGCCGGTGCGACCGTCGTAGAGCATGGTCTTGCCATCGACCGGCAGATCGGCCTCCTCGAGCATCGAGCAGATGCGCGATTCCGAGATGCCGTCGAAAATCGGGGTCAGGCAGTGGATGCCCAGCGCCTTGCAGGCCGCCCCCATGTGAGTCTCGAGCACCTGCCCGAGGTTCATGCGGGAAGGCACGCCCAACGGGTTGAGCACGATATCCACCGGCGTACCGTCGGGGAGGAAGGGCATCTCGCACTCGGGCAGAATGCGTGAAACCACGCCCTTGTTTCCGTGACGGCCGGCCAGCTTGTCGCCCACGGCCAGCTTCTTCTTCGTGGCCACGTAGACGCGGACTTGCTTGATAATTCCCTGGTCCACTTCGGCGCCGCTCTGGATACGATCCAGGGAGCGGTCGTGCTGGACGCTCAGCTCGGCGAACTTCGGACGGAAGTCGTCGATGATCTCGTCGATCTTGATCTGGACCGGGCTGCTCTCGATCTGGACATGCTCGAAGCGGTTGGCCAGCTTGCGCAACAGCGTCTTCGTGATCTTGCGGTTGGCCGGGATGATGATGTCGCCGGCCTCGGCGTCGACCACGTCGAGCGGAATCTTCTCGCCGAGCAGTACGTTGCTGAGGGCTTCGGTCAGGTCATCGATCAGGTCCTGGCGCTGCTGCTTGAAGTCGTCTTTCATCGATTTGATGTGCTTCTTCTTTTCGGCAGGCGTGTTATCAGCCTTCTTGTTCTGCTTCTGGGACGACACCTTGACATCCATCACGATGCCGTACGTGCCGCTCGGAACCGTCAGCGAGGTGTCGCGGACCTCGGCGGCCTTCTCACCGAAGATGGCGCGCAGCAGGCGCTCTTCCGGGGCCAGTTCGGTTTCGCTCTTCGGGGTGATCTTACCCACAAGGATGTCGCTGGGGCGGACCTGCGCACCCGGACGAATCACGCCATCGGGTCCGAGATCCTTGAGCGCTTCCTCACCCACGTTCGGGATGTCGCGCGTGATCTCTTCGGGTCCAAGCTTCGTGTCGCGGGCACCGATCTCGAACTCCTGGATGTGGACCGACGTGAAGACGTCCTCCTTCACCACGCGTTCGCTGATCAGGATGGCGTCCTCGAAGTTGTACCCACACCAGGGCATGAACGCGACGGTCAGGTTCTTCCCGAGCGCGACCTCGCCCTCGTTGGTGGCGGGGCCGTCCGCGAGGATGGTTCCCTTCTCGACCTTGTCGCCCACCTTGACGATCGGCTTCTGGTTGAAGCAGGTGCCGGCGTTGGTGCGGCGGAACTTCTGCAGCTTGTACTCCTGGTACTCGTCGTGCGGCGTGCGCCGGTTCGGCACGCTGCCGTCCTTGGATGCAATCACGGTGTCGGCCGAGACAAATGCAACCTTGCCGGCGGCGCGGGCGGCCACGGTCACGCGCGAATCGCGGGCCACGAGCGACTCCATGCCGGTCGCCACGAGCGGACGCTCGGTTTTCAGCAGCGGCACGGCCTGGCGCATCATGTTGGCGCCCATCAGCGCGCGGTTGGCGTCATCGTGCTCCAGGAACGGAATCAAGCCGGCGGCAATACTGACCACCTGCTTCGGCGACACGTCCATGTACTCGACGCGCGCGGGCTCCACTTCCTGGAAGTCAGCGCGGTAGCGCACGGAGACGAACTCCTTGGAGAAGTGGTTCTTCTCGTCGAGCGGCGCGTTGGCCTGCGCGATAACGAAGCGCTCTTCCTGGTCGGCCGTCAGGTAGTGGACCTCGTCGGTCACGACCCCGTTCTTCACTTTGCGGTAGGGGCTTTCGATGAAGCCGAAATCGTTGACGCGAGCATACATGCCCAGCGACGAAATCAGGCCGATGTTCGGACCTTCCGGCGTCTCGATCGGGCAGATGCGGCCGTAATGCGAGCTGTGCACGTCGCGCACCTCGAAGCCGGCACGCTCACGGCTCAGGCCACCCGGGCCTAGCGCGCTGAGACGGCGCTTGTGCGCCAGCTCGGAGAGCGGATTGGTCTGGTCCATGAACTGGCTGAGCTGGCTGCGCCCGAAGAAATCCTGGATGATCGCGGAAAGCGACTTCGAGTTGACCAGGCGCTGCGGTGTCAGCACGCCCTTGCTGGGATCGTAAAGCGTCATGCGCTCACGCACCAGGCGTTCCGTACGGGCCAGACCCACGCGGCACTGATTCTCGAGCAACTCGCCCACCGTGCGAACACGGCGACTGCCGAGATGGTCGATGTCATCCACGTTTTCCTGCCCGCGGCGCACCTTGATGAGATGGCGGATCGTTTCGATCACGTCCTGCACATCCAGCACGCGACACTCGTTATCCACCTTGCCGCTCAGGCCAAGCTTCTGGTTGATCTTGTAGCGGCCCACGCGGCCGAGGTCATAGCGACGCGCGTCAAAGAACAAGCGCCGCAGGAGCTGGCGGGCGTTCGACGGCGTGGCGGGGTCGCCCGGACGCAGACGGTGATAGATGTCCTTCAGGGCGTCGTCGGTACTGCGCGACTGGTCGGACTCCACGCTCTTCATGAAGATGCCCTCGTCCCACGACACGTCCACGACCTTGACCGTCGTGAAACCGGCATCGCGCATCTGGGCCAGCACGCCCGGCTCGATCGGCGAATAACGCCGTGCCAGGACCGTCTTTGAATCCATGTCCAGAATGTCTTCGAGGAAGACCAGGTTATCGCAGTCGTCCTCGTCGTAATTCTCGGAGAGATCGAGGCTGTGGATCGTGTAGTAAAGACCGAGCAATTCAGCGTCATCGCCATGACCGAGCGCACGCAAGAACGTGGACACGAGGAACTTACGACGACGGCGACGGCGATCCAGGTAGATCCAGATCTGGTCGGACGTATCGAACTGCACTTCGATCCAGGACCCGCGGTCCGGGATGATGCGCATGGAGTATAGGGTCAGTCCGTTAGGGTGGAGCGAGGACTCCGAGCAGATGCCCGGCGAGCGATGGAGCTGGCTGACCACGACGCGTTCGGCGCCGTTGACCACGAAGGCGCCATCGTCCGTCATGAGCGGCACTTCGCCCATGTAGACATCCTCTTCACGCACTTCGTCGCCGTCTTTCAGGCGGAAGGTTACGTGAAGCGGAGCGGCGTAGGTCTGCCCCTCGGCCAGCGCATCGAGGGCGTCCGGCTTCGCTTCGGAGAGCGTATAGTGAGAGTAATCGAGCACGTAGCGCCCGTCGTAGCTCTCAATGGGGAACACCTCCTTGAAGACCCCTTGCAGTCCCTGTCCCTTCCGCTTGGCGGGATCAGCATCCCGCTGCAGGAAGTCCAGGTACGACCGCGTCTGGATGTCAATCAGATCCGGAGGATCGATGACGGCTTCAAGTTTGCCGAAATTCACTCTGTCGCCCATGCGGCACCTCGATGGTTATTTGCTAAGTCCGACGCTCTCTACTCTCTTGACACAAGACAACGGAACGCAGGTTTACCCGTCCTTTTTCGGACCAGTAAGCCTGCTTCCGCCTGTCCATACCTGCTCGCATCCCGTCCCGGCACCGGAAAGACCGTCTCCCCGCACGGCGCTTCGAGCGCACGCAACGGGGAGCAGACGGGAAAGCAAACGCTACTTCACCTCTACGGTGGCGCCTGCGGCTTCGAGCTTGCCTTTGAGCTCCTCGGCCTCTTCCGCGGAGACACCTTCCTTCACAGGCTTCGGTGCACCGTCAACGAGGTCCTTGGAATCCTTGAGCCCTAGGCCGGTGATCGCGCGAACTTCCTTGATCACGGCGATCTTCTGTCCGCCGGCAGCCGTAAGCACAACCGCAAACTCGGTCTGCTCTTCGGCACCGTCACCCGCATCACCACCAGCAGCCGGAGCCGCGGCAGCCATAGCCATCGGGGCCGCGGCGCTCACGCCGAGACGATCCTCGAGGGCCTTCACGAGTTGCGACAGCTCGAGAACGCTAATGCCCTCGATCCAGTCAATAAACTCAGCCATTTTGCCTTCTACCACGGGGGCAGCCGACTTGCTTTGCTCTTCCTGAGCTTCCTTCTCCTGTGCAACAGCTTCTTCGGCCATTATGCACTCTCCTCTTTCTTCGTGTCTTCAACTGCCTTCAGAACATACAGAAGACTTAACACTTTTTGGTTCATCACACCCACCAGCTGGGATAACGGTGCCGCAATCGTACCGGCGATTTGGGCATAGAGCACCTCGCGCGACGGGATCTTGGCAATTGCTTCAACATCATCTACCGACAGCAGCTGCTGTCCCAACTGTCCGCCCTTCAGCACGGGGAGCTTGGCATCCTTGATGAACGCCGTCAGGGCCTTGGCGGCCGCCGTAGGTTCTCCCGTACCACAGACTATCGCAGTCGGTCCACCGAGCAGACCGGACATGTCCGGGCCGCCCATTGCCTCGTTGGCAAGACCGAGCATCGAGTTCTTGACGATCGTCATACTCGAATCGAAGTCGCGCAGTTTCCCGCGCAGCTCGGCAAGCTGATCCACCGTCAGACCGCGATAATCCACCAGAAATACAAAGCCGGTACTCTCGAGGAGTCCCTTGATCTCGGCAATGATTGACTCTTTTTCAGGTCTCATCGTCTTTCTTCCCACACTGAGGGCCGACAGGCACAACGCCTGCGATCAGTCCCGTATATTCGTGCGAACACCAACACCCATCGTGCTGCTGACCGTAACATTCTTGATATAAATTCCCTTAGCCGAAGCCGGCTTGGCGGCGCGGATAGCATCCAGAACGACCTCGGCGTTCTGCTTCAGGCTATCGGCCTCAAACGACACTTTGCCGAACGACACGTTGATGTTGCCGTGGCGGTCCATGCGGAAATCCACTTTGCCGGCCTGGGCCAGCTTGATGGCGGCAGCGGTGTCTTCGGTCACGGTACCGGTCTTCGGGTTGGGCATCAGGCCGCGCGGTCCCAGCACCCGGCCGAGCTTGCGCACTTCCTTCATGGCATCCGGCGTGGCGATGGCGACGTCGAACCCGGTCCAACCACCCTTGACCTTCTCGATCAGGTCATCCGAACCCACCTCGTCGGCGCCGGCTTCGCGGGCCGCGTCGGCGGCTGCACCCTCGGCAAACACGATGATATGGACCGTCTTACCCGTGCCGTGCGGCAGGGAGACGGATGAACGGATCGCGTTGTCGGACTTGCGCGGATCGATACCCATGCGAAGAGCCAACTCCATGGTCTCGTCGAACGCGGCCGTCGGGTTGTTCTTCAGGAAGGCAATCGCTTCCTCGAGCGTCACCTCTTCGGTGGGGGCCGTTTCCTTAACCGCGCGATATTTCTTTCCATGCTTCGACATCTGGATTCTCTCCCTGGGTCGCCCCGTCAGGCCCTACCCTTCTACAATAATTCCCATGCTGCGAGCGGTGCCCTCGATCATGTGGGCGGCCATCTCTTCGTCGGCCGCGTTCAAATCAGCATCCTTGATCTTGACGATCTCCAGGATCTGCTCGCGTGTCACCGTGCCAACCTTCTCCTTGTTGGGCGTGCCCGATCCCTTGGCGAGGCCGGCCGCCTTCTTCAGCAGCGAGGCCGCCGGGGGGCTCTTGGTGATAAAGGTGAACGACTTGTCCTGGTAGACCGTGATGACAACCGGAATCACCATGCCGGCTTTGTCCTGCGTGGCCGCGTTGAAGGCCTTGCAGAAATCCATGATGTTAACGCCCTGCTGACCGAGAGCAGGACCCACCGGCGGTGCGGGATTCGCCTGCCCGGCTGGAATCTGCAGCTTTATCAGACCTGTTGCTTTCTTTGCCATTACTCGCGCTCCACCTGCCAGTATTCCAGTTCGACCGGCGCCGAACGTCCGAAGATCGCCACCGACACTTTCAATTTGCCCTTGACGGGGTCAATCTCTTCGACCACCCCGTTGAAATTCATGAACGGCCCGTCATTAATCTTGACCGTCTCGCCCGGCTCGAACGTAATCTTCGGCTTGACGTGCTCTTCCTTGTCCTTCACCTGGTTCAGAACCTGCTCCACCTCGTCCGCGGCCAGCGGGACGGGGTTGTCGCCGCCGACGAACCCGATGATGCCCGGCGTCTCCTTCACGAAGTACCAGGCGCGGTCATGCAGATTGCGCTCCGCATCATAGAGGGCGATCTGCAGCAACACATAGCCGGGGAAGAACTTACGCGTGGTGGTCGACCGCACGCCCTTCTTCACCTCCGACACTTTCTCGGTCGGAATAATCACTTCGCCAACGTAGTCCTCCATCTCCTCGTGCTTGAGGCGACGGCGGATGCTCTCCTGGACCTTGTTCTCCTGTCCGGTGAGCGTATGAACGACGAACCACTGTTTATCCATTAGATGCACCCCGTGGGGATCAGAAGCTGCAGAATCATCACCAGCACCCGGTCACAAAAGCCGACAAACAGGCTCATCAGAACCAACGACACAATCACGACCATCGTCGACTCGAGCAGTTCACGGCGACCCGGCCACGTGGCCTTCCTCATCTCGCCGAGCACATCACCCGTGAAGGTCTTGACCCCGTCCACACCGTTCTGGAGCTTATTCTTCAGCGCACACCTCTTTTCAAAAACAACTGAGCCAGGAAAATGCGGCCCGGCGTCCAACAGCAGGCCACTCGGTTCCGCGTGGCAGGCCAGGAGGGAATCGAACCCCCAACCCCCGGTTTTGGAGACCGGTGCTCTGCCTAATTGAGCTACTGGCCTACAGAATCAAGCGGGGGTTACTTTACCTCCCTGTGCAACGTATGCCGCCGATCGAACCGGCAGTATTTCTTTATCTCAATCCGGTCGGTCTGCACTTTCTTGTTGCGCGTGGTCGTATAGTTACGACGTTTGCACTCTGTACAGGCCAGTGTGGCCAGGTCCCTTGCCATCGGTGCACCCCTTTAAACCGTAAGTCCGGACCTTCTGACAACCGGGCCGGATGACCCCGCGGGGCACCCGGCCACAGCTATCCGTCAATCCCTCTGCTACTCAATAATCTTAACAACCGTCCCGGCGCCGACCGTACGGCCACCTTCACGGATCGCGAAACGCATCTTCTCTTCCATGGCGACGGGCTGGATCAGCTCGACATTCATGCTGACGCTGTCACCAGGCATAATCATCTCGACGCCGTCAGGCAGCGTGATGTCGCCGGTCACGTCCGTGGTACGGATGTAGAACTGCGGACGGTATCCCTTGAAGAACGGCGTGTGACGGCCACCCTCTTCCTTGCTCAGCACGTATACTTCGCACTCGAACTTGGTGTGAGGCGTGATCGAACCGGGCTTGGCCAGCACCTGGCCGCGCTCGACTTCGTCCTTCTTCGTGCCGCGCAGCAGGCAGCCGACGTTATCACCGGCCTGGCCTTCGTCCAACAACTTGCGGAACATCTCAACGCCGGTACACGTTGTCTTGGCGGTGTCATGGATACCCACGATCTCGACTTCTTCTCCCACGTGGACAACGCCACGCTCGATACGGCCGGTAACCACCGTGCCGCGACCTTCGATCGAGAACACGTCTTCGATCGGCATCAGGAACGCCTGGTCAACAATGCGCTCGGGCTCCGGAATGTAGGCGTCGAGGGCTTCCACCAGCTCGGTGATGGGTGCGCAGGCCGGATCATCGGCACTCTTCGCCTGCGTCGCGGCGAACGAATCGCCACGGATGATCGGAATGTCGTCACCCGGGAAGTCGTACTTCGAGAGAAGCTCACGCACCTCGAGCTCGACGAGGTCGAGCAGCTCGGGGTCGTCCACGAGGTCAACCTTGTTCATGAAGACCACCATCGCCGGCACACCGACCTGGCGAGCGAGCAGAACGTGCTCACGGGTCTGCGGCATCGGGCCTGTGTCGGCCGCCACCACGAGGATCGCGCCATCCATCTGCGCGGCGCCGGTGATCATGTTCTTGATATAGTCCGCGTGTCCCGGACAGTCGACGTGGGCATAGTGACGATTCTCACTGGCGTACTCGACGTGCGAGGTAGCAATCGTCAAAATCTTCGTGGCGTCACGACGTCCGTGCGCCTCGGAGGCCTTCGCTACCTGGTCATAGGCAACGGACTCACTGTATCCCTTCAAGGACTGCACGTGCGTCAGCGCGGCGGTCAACGTGGTCTTACCATGGTCAACGTGGCCAATCGTGCCCACGTTCACATGCGGCTTAGTGCGTTCGAATTTTTCTTTGGCCATGCCTGTTACTCCTTAACTACTACCTGCTACACAATCTTCTTCTATACCGACAAAATCCGCTGCGCCCTTCTGGAGCCCATGAGCGGGATTGAACCGCTGACCTCATCCTTACCAAGGATGTGCTCTACCAACTGAGCTACATGGGCCCGATCATCCCGCCACCGGAGGCGCACTGCCACCGGGGCCAAACGGCACAAGCCAACAGCCCTGCACTCCTGCCTCTCATCCAATCCGAACCGGCCTGGAGAGCAAATCTGCTGTCTTCCATCCGCCCAACCACACCTCTTTCGAGTGCGAGACGACGGTCTAGTCTATGTCCTCAGAGCACACAGCCCCTTGAATCGAAACGCGGTAGAATAGCAGAAGCGACTATCCTGTCAACCCCCTATGCGCATTTTGTTGGGCTTTTTTTGGGGGGTCAGAACTGGATATTTGGAGGACTGTGCCCTCTGTAACCATCGCTCTGCCTCCTCCTTGCGCCCTTGCGTGATCAGCGCCACGGCCAGGTTGCGCATGGCGCTGCGATAATCGGGTCTAACCTCGATGGCCCGCGCCAGCAGCGGAATGGCCTCATCAGTCCGTTTCTGGCGATGGAGTACGACCGCCAAGTCGTGCATCGCTTCGGCATAGTCGGCTTGAAGCATGAGGGTTGACCGGAAGGCCGATTCTGCGGCATCCAGCCGGTCGACCGCCAGGAGGGCCGTCCCGCGGTAGTAGTGCGTTGCCGCCGCATCCTCATCGGCGTTCAGAGCCAGGTCGTATTGGCGCAGCGCCTCATCGAGTCGGCCGCGCTTTTGCAGACCGATGCCGACATGCCGATGCAGCTCGGCCTCCCACGCCACGGCGTCGGTCGGCAGAGCGGCCGGCAAGTTCACAACCACGGCGGCCAGGATCAGCAACATCGCATAGGCCGCGCGCGTCCTTGCCGGCAATGGGCCGATCAGCCCGCCCACCCCGATGAACGCCAGGATCAGCAACGCGGGCAACATCGGCACCATGTAGCGCGAAGAGGGAAAGAAACAGACCAGGCCCAGCCCGTAGAGGACCACAAAGCCGGCTATGTAGCGCCCTTCCCCCCCGCGGCGGAAGGCGACGATCATTCCCAGCAGCGCCAGCGGACCGACGATCCCGAAGGGGAAAGCGAACCAGCCGCCGCACCATGCGAGCAGACTGAGAATGCGGGAGTGCTTGCGAAACACATAGATATCAATGTTGCGGGGAATCTCACGCCCGTTCAGGAGTTGGTGCGCCTTGCCCAGCAGTCCGCCAACGAAGCCCGCCGGTTCGCTGCAAATGTACGCCCCCACGCGTCGAAGGAAGTAGGACTGTGCCTCCGCGGGCGATGCTGCCGCGCCGTCTTCATAGGGCAGAGCCACCAGCGCGTCCCAGTCACGCGTGCCGGGGCGTATACAGACCGTCTCCGCCATGTCCGGGTTGTTTCCTATATATAGGTTGATGCCGCCGTTGGTGGAGATCGGTACAAACGAGCCCGAACGGACCGCGTTCCGGCTCGTGACCGGGGCGATGGCCAGGATCAGGCCGGCAACCACCAGGGACCCGAAGCGAGCCTGGGTACGCACGGCCCCGCCCTTCATGGCCGCCGCCGCCAACCACAGACCAACCAACAGGAGCATGACCAGCACAACCGGCACCGTCAGCGCCGCCAAACCAAGGACCAACCCCACCGCGAAAGCGCGCATGCCGGTCGGTCGGCGCATAAGCGCCAGGAAGACCAACAGGAAAAGCGTAGCGAGTACGGCCGCCGTGGCGGCGGGCAGAAGCTGGGATGCGAAGAAGAGCAACGGACCGTACAAACAAGTGCCGAGCCCGCACGCGAAGGCCACGGGAGCGTTCATGAACCGTTTCGCTATCGTGAAGGTCAGGAGCGCGATCAACACACCCAGGACACCGTGCACGTAGCGCGCCGCACCAACATTCGATGCAACACACCGGTAAACCTGTGCCAACCCATAGACATAGAGCGGCGGCTGCCAGAATGGCGCCTTCCCGGGCTCCGCCTCACCACGTGCAATGCGAACGGCCTGGTTGTGGTACGTCGCTGAGTCGGAAGTAGGGATCTGGAACACCACCGCCCGGTTCGTCTCAAACACGAACGCCATCTGTACGATGAGTGCGATGAGCGCGAGGATAAGAAGCGGGGCTATGCTTTTCTTTAGGACTACCATTCAGACCACAAAACCGATGACTAGAGACAGGGCGAAGAACTGACAGGCAACACCTTCAACATGTCATCCCGAGCTTGCCGAGGGATCTCCATGCCACTCATCACGCTAGAGATTCCTCGCTTCGCTCGGAATGACAGACAGTGTGCAATAATCACTCCAGAGAGAACAGGTCCTCACACTCCCAGCCGCGTATCGCCGCCCGGAGGATCGGTGATGAGCGTGTCCACGCCTCCCGATCCGAACTCGGGACAGTCGAGCGTGCTGTGCAGGCCGCGGCTTTCGCGGCGGAGTTGGGCGGAACGGATGATCAACTCGGCCACGGCCGCAATGTTGCGCAGCTCGAGGATGTCGGCATTGACGAGATAGTCCATGTAATACTGGTAGATCTCGTGATGCAGGTTGCCGATGCGGCGCGCGGCGCGCTCGAGCCGCTTGTCCGTGCGCACGATGCCGACATAGTCCCACATACAGGTACGCACTTCGTTCCAGTTATGCTCCACCACGATGGCTTCGTCGCTGGTCACGGCATCGCCATATTCCCAGTCGGCGATGGGCGGCATGTCAAACTCGGGGGGCGGCGTGTCGACCAGGTGATCGGCCATGCGCCGCGCGCAGACAACCGCCTCGAGCAGCGAGTTGCTGGCCAGACGGTTCGCGCCGTGCAGCCCCGTGCAGGCGACCTCGCCGGCGGCGTAGAGCCCGGGCATGGCGGTTTCGCCGTTGACCTTGGCCTCCACGCCCCCGCAGAAGTAATGCGCGGCGGGAACCACGGGCACCAGATCCTTACTCATGTCGATTCCGAAGCCGAGGCAGGTGGCGAAGATGTTGGGGAAGCGTTCCTGGAGGAATTCGCGCGGCTGGTGGCGGATATCGAGATAGACGCAAGGCGCGCCGGTGAGTTTCATCTCTTCGTCAATCGCGCGGGCGACCACATCGCGCGGGGCCAGCGCGCCACGTTCGTCGTAGCGCTGCATGAATTCCTGCTCGTTGCCGTCGACAAGCTTGGCGCCCTCACCGCGGACCGCCTCGCTGACGAGGAACGACTTGGCCTCGGGATGGTAGAGACAGGTCGGGTGGAACTGGATGAACTCCATATTCTTGATGGGGAGCCCTGCCCGCCAGGCCATTGCCAGGCCGTCCCCGGTGGCCACATCGGGATTGCTGGTATAGAGGTAGACCTTGCCCCCGCCGCCACTGGTGAGGATCACGCGCGGCGCGCGCACGGCACAGATCTCACCGGTCGTTCGGTCAAGCAGGTAGATGCCCACGCAGCGGCTGCCGTCGCGGCCGGCCTCACCCGTGTCGACCCCGCGGTGTTCGAGCCAGTCGGTCGTAATCAGCTCGATCGCCATGGCCTGCTCGCGCAGCGTCACGTTGGGTGCTTCGCGAATACGTTCGAGCAGAACGGCCTCAATCTCGCGACCCGTGATATCGCCGGCGTGCAAGACGCGACGCTCGGAGTGGCCGCCCTCTTTGCCGAGGTCGTATCCCCCACCCTCGTCCTGCTTGCGCTGCGCGAACGAGATACCCAGTGCCTCCAGCTCGGCCACGGCCTGGGGCCCGGCGGCCACGATATCGCGCACCACGGTCTCGTCACAGAGCCCCGCGCCCGCCTCAAGCGTGTCGGCCACGTGCGACTCGAAGGTGTCCTGCACGGCCATGACCGAGGCGATCCCGCCCTGGGCATAGTTCGTGTTGCTGTCCGCCCCGCCCTTCTTGGTCACCACCAGGACGGACCCGCTCTTCCCGAGATGCAGCGCCGAGAGCAACCCCGCCAATCCACTGCCCACCACGCAATAGTCATAGTCAAGGGTCTGCATACCCTCCACTTGTAAGCCGCAGCCCGCCTGGTGTCAATCGTCCTCCACGCGGGGACAGCAGTTCTCATTTCAGCACGACTTCAAGCCGTTCTGTCATCCCGAGCTTGCCGAGGGATCTCCTGATCATCGAAAACGCTGGAGATCCCTCGGCTACGCTCGGGATGACACTTTCTCAGAGTTCCCTGTCATGCCGCGCAGCCGAGGCATCTCCATATGCCCCTCTCCAAGACAGCAACCAATGGTCAGACCGCAAAGTACTTGGCCTGGGGATGGTGGGCGATTAGGGCGGAGGTGGTTTGCTCGGGTACCATCTCCATGTTCTCGGTGAGCGTGACGCCGAGGGCGCCGGGATTGAGCAGCTTGAAGACGTGTTCGTGTGCGCCGAGGTCGGGACAGGCGGGATAGCCGAATCCGTAACGTGAGCCCTGGTAGTCCTGTACGGCATAGCCGGTCATGGAGTCGGGCTTGTCGGTTCCGATCCCCAGCTCGTTGCGCATGACCTCGTGCCAGTACTCGGCCAGCGCGTCGGTGATCTCCACGCTGAACCCGTGCAGCATCAGGTACTCGTGGTACTTGTCGGCATCGTAGAGCTTGTGGGTCTCCTCGCTGATGCGCGGACCGATCGTCACCACAAAGAACCCGGCCACGTCCCCGCCGGCGTCCTTGCCTTTAAAGAAACTCGGTATGCTGAGGTAGGGCGGCTCCGCCTGGCGCGGGAACGGGAATTCGTACATCGTGCCCTCATCTTCGACGAAGAGTGAATTGCCATCGCTGTAACACCGGTAGTAGCCGTAGGCCACCTTGGGCTGCACGTGCTGCTCTTCCACGGCACGCCGCTTCATCTCTTCGTAGAGCGGAATCACCTCCCCTTCCACCAGCGCCTTGTACTCCTCGGCGCTCATCTTGCCGCGCCGGTAGCCCCAGCGGCCACGGAAGAGCGCCTGTTCGTTGATGTAGGGGAAGAGCAGGGCCGGATCGATATCGACCACGTGCTTGAGTCCGGTGAACGGCGGGGTCGGGACCGGGTTGTCGGTCAGGATATCGAGACTTTTCAGTCCCGGCTTCATGGCTTGCGGCGTGGCTTTCGCGTCATAGGCAGTAGCTTCGAGCTTGCCGTCCTCGAAATCGCGCACCGCCTTGAGTCCCGCAAACGCGTCGGCACAGTAGACCACCGGCGGCGTGAAGCCGGGGACGCAGGATTCGGCCACGAACTTCTTTGTCAGCGCCGCGCCACCCAGCAGGATCGGGGCCTTGAGATCGGCGGCCTCGTACTGCTCCATGCTCTCCTGCATGACAATGGCCGACTTCACGAGAAGCCCGCTCAATCCGATCACGTCCACGTTCAGCTCGCGCGCTTTCTCGATGATGGTCTCGGCGGGCACCTTGATGCCGAGGTTGTGCACCTCGTAGCCGTTGTTGGAGAGGATGATCTCAACCAGGTTCTTGCCGATGTCATGCACATCGCCCTGGACCGTGGCCAGCAAGACGCTGGTCCGCGTCTCACCCTCGATCTTCTCCATCAATGGCTCGAGAAAGGCCACCGAGCGTTTCATGACCTCGGCCGACTTGAGCACAAACGGCAACAGGATCTCGCCCTTGCCGAACAGTTCGCCCACGTGCCGCATGGCCGGGACAAGGATCTGGTTGATGATGCTGATCGGCGTCATGCGCATGAGCAGGATTGAGAGCTGGTCTTCGATTCCCTCGCTGTCGCCATCCACGATGCGATCGAAGAGGACGCGCTGCGGTAGACGAGCATCTTCGCCGCCTTCATCCTCAGCGTCGTCTTTCGCCTCGCTGAAATGCTCGATAAAGCGTTCCAGCGGTGGGGGCGCCTCGGCATCCTCGCCTTGGCGGTCATAGAGAAGATCCAGGCAGATTTCCCGCTCCTCTTCCGGCACCTTGGCCAGGGGGAGGATCTTGCCGGCATCGATGATCGCGGCATCGAGTCCGGCTTCGACCGCTTCGTGCAGGAACACGGAGTTGAGCATGCGGCGTGAGAAGGGCGAGAGACCGAACGAGATGTTGGAAAGTCCGAGCACTGTAAACACGCCGGGAAGCGCCTGCTTGATCTCGCGGATCGCATCCAGCGTCTGGATCGCCGCATCGCACAGCGTTTTGTCGCCGGCACCGACCGTGAAGGTCAGTGGATCGAACAGAATGTCCTGTGGGCGCATCCCGAACTCGCCTACAACGATGTCGTGGATGGCTTTCGCGGTCTCCACCTTCTCGGCGGTCCGCATGGCCATGCCCTTCTCGTTGATCGTGAGGGCCACCACGGCCGCGCCATAGCGTTTGGCCAGCGCACAGACCTTGCGGATGTTAACGCCGCCGTCTTCGAGGTTCACCGAGTTGATGATGCAGCGACCCGGGTAGATCTTGAGACAGGCCTCGATCACGTCCGGGCGGGTGGAGTCGATCATGAGCGGGATCTTGATCGACCCGGCGAAAAGCCGGACCAGTTCCACCATGTCGGCCTCCTCGTCCCGCCCCGCATAGGCCGCGCACACATCCAGCACGTGCGCGCCGTTGGCTTCCTGGGCGAGACCGATCGACAGGCATCCCTGGTAGTCGTCGGCCAGAAGAAGATCACGGAACTTCTTCGATCCATTGGAGTTGGTGCGTTC
>JADHWE010000083.1 GCA_016783675.1 Kiritimatiellia bacterium | reverse complement strand
GAAGCTCGGAATGTTCCGGAGAGAGTCCCCGCCAAGCTCAAGGCGCTGGCTGAGATGGTCGACTTCCCGGAAAAGCTTGTCACAATCGTCGAAAAAGCGGCAGCATGACGTCAAATCCAACCGAATTTTGCGGCAATAGACGCGGAGGTCACAGGGAGGGGCTCTCGCTCCTTAGCGGGCCGGTATTCCGGCACGGTCGGGCGAGAGCCCCTCCCCGTGACCGGAGCCAAAACACTATATATTGTGGTTGATGTGGGGCGTACCCCATGATATAGACTTGCAAGTTTGGATCTAAACAGAATTTTTTCGGGGGACAGACGTGTATCTTAAACACTTGGAAATGTCTGGGTTTAAGAGCTTTATGTCGAAGACAAAGCTCGATTTTGAACCTGGCATGACGGCCATTGTAGGACCGAACGGCTGCGGGAAGAGCAATATCTCCGATGCGATGCGCTGGGTGCTGGGCGAACAGAGCGCCAAGGCACTGCGCGGCAGCAAGATGGAAGATGTTATTTTCAACGGCACGGACGCCCGTAAACCGCTCGGAATGGCGGAGGTCAGCGTTACGTTCACGGACTGCGAAGAGTCGCTGGGGACCGACTATCACGAGGTCACCATCACCCGCCGCGTCTTCCGCTCCGGTGAAGGCCAGTACTTCTTGAATAAAACGCCCTGCCGCCTGAAGGACATCAAGCGGCTTTTCCTGGGGACCGGCGTTGGAACGAGCACCTACTCGGTGCTCGAACAGGGCCGTATTGACCAGATTCTCAGCTCGCGACCGGAAGACCGCCGCGCGGTCTTCGAAGAAGCCAGCGGCATCACCAAGTTCAAGGCCGACAAGAAAGAGGCGATGCGCAAGCTGGACCAGACGGAGGCCAACCTGCTCCGCCTCTCCGACGTCATTCGCGAAGTGAAACGCCAGATCGGATCCCTCCAGCGCCAGGCCGGAAAGGCCCGTCGCTACAAGTCATTGAAGGAAGAGCTGCAGGGCCTCGATCTCTTCGCCACACGCCACCGTGTCCAGGCATTCGACAACGACATTTCCGAGATCGACGCAGAGGCAGAGGCGCTCAAAACCAAGCTCAGTCAAGCCCAGGCGGAGATCGAGCGGGTCGAGGCCGATAGCGTTGCCCTTCGTGCGGCCCAGATGAATACGCAGCGCGAGATCGGCACCGTGCTCGAAACGGGTGTGCAGGCGCGCACGCAGCTCGATCACACACGCGAGATGATCGAAACCAACGGCCAGCGCATCGCCGAATACCGGGTCCTCTCTCAACGCGACACACGCGAGATTGAAGAGGCCAGGCGCCAGGCGGAAGAGAAGCGCGAAACACTGACCGGGCTTGACGCCCAGTTCACACAGGCACAGCAGGACCATGCCGCGGCCGAGACAGAACTGGCCGGGAACCAGCAGGCGTTCGATGCACACCGCGAACAGATGGACGCGGCACGCGCCACGATCCAGAAGCTGCGCGAAGACACGGTTGAGTTGGAGGGGCTGGCCTCGCGCCTGCAGAACGAGCTCGTGGAGATCGAAACCCGCGAACGCTCCAACGTGATCCGTCGTGAACGACTCACGGCCGAGAAGTCACAGGTGGCACGTGCCGCGGAGTCGCACCAGCGCCGCCAATCTGAGATGACCACCTTGCTTGTGGATATGCAGGGCGGACTCGAACGGCATCGCGCCGACGCTATTGCCGCCGAACAGGCCCACCGTGAAGCCGGTGAACAGGCCGACGCTTTGCAGCATCAGCTCGTGGAGCTGCGCTCGCAGCGTGCCGCAACGGGGGCGCGTCTCGATCTTCTGGCAGAAGACGAAGCCGCGGCGGAGGACTTCCCCCCGGGATCGCAGCTCGTCCTGAACGATGAGAACCCGCTCGGAATCGATCGCGGCGCGGTGCTGGGACCGCTGGCCAACCAGCTTGACGTGCCGGCCGAGTACCGCAAAGCGCTCGAAGCTGCCCTGCGCGCCTGGCTCGACGCGGTCATCGTCATCGACCCCGTTACCGCCGTCAATGTGCTGCAGGCACTTGAGACCAAGGAAGCCGGTACGGCCCGCCTGCTGATCGCCGACCTGCCGGCACAGCTCCCCGCATCCGTCGAGGGCGACCGGCTGATTAACCACATCACCTGCGGCGACGCCGTACGCCCGCTGCTTGAGCGACTGATCGGCAACGTACTGATCGTTCCGTCGCTCGAACAGGCACCCACTCCCCTGCCCCACGGCGTGACCGCTGTCACGCCGAACGGACAACTTCTCTCGGCATCGGGGGCGGCCGAGCTATGGATGCCCGACAAGTCCGTTTCCAACCCACTCGCGCGCAGCTACGCGCTCGACGAAGTCCGGCGCAAGGCCGCTGAGCTGGCCGACCAGATTGCCCAGGCGGAGGCGCAGGTCAACGACGCCCGTACGCGCCAGCAGCAACTTGGCGAACTCGTGGTCGAGACGCGCCGGAAACTGGCCGAGATCGAACGCACCGTGGCGCAGAAGGAGGGCGAAAGCCAGGTTGTCACGCGCGAATCCGATACCGCCCGCACGCGGCTCGAAACCGTGACCTACGAACTCGACACATTGCTCAAGGAGCAGGAGGGTGGCGGTTCTGAACGCGAAGGACTCGTGGCACGCCTCGATGAGGCACGGCAGCAGCGCGAGCAGGCTGCGGCAGAGCTGCAGTCACAGACGCGTGACCTGCGGGCGCGCGAGGATCGTTCGGGTGAGTTCCAGGCCAAGCTGACCGACAGCCGCATCCGCTTTGCCGGTTTGAAACAGAAGGTCGAACACCTCGAATCGCAGCGCGCCACTCTGCTCGCGCGAGTGGAGGAGCTCGATGCGGCCATTCGCGGCCGCTCCGAGGGCATCGAGTCCTATACCAGCAGCATCGAACGGCTGGAGGCGGAGATCGCCAGCGCCAAGGCCCGCTTGGGCGAGCTGGAGTCGACGGTCCAGGACAACATGACCAAGGCCGACAGCCTGCGCCGCAACCAGGGGAAGCAGGGCGAAGCGCTGCAACAGATGGAGGCCGTGCTGGTTGACCGCCGCAAGCATGGCGACGATATCCGCGAGTCCTTATCACGATTCGAGATCCGCCACACTGAAACCCGCATGCAGCGACAGAACCTGCTCGAGCGCGTGACAGCCGACTATCGCATCACGGCTGAGGATGTCATGGCCGAACCGGAAGAAGAGCCCGAGGAGATGCCGCCGCTTGAGGATGCCGAAACCCGCATCGCCGAATTGCGCACCAAGCTGGAAGCGATGGGGCCGGTTAACCTGGTGGCGATTGAAGAGTACCAGGACCTGCAGGAGCGGTTTGCGTTCCTGACCGAACAGGAGGAAGACCTGGTCAACTCGAAGCAGCAACTCATGGACCTGATCAAGAAGATCAACGTTACGACCTCCGAGATGTTCCGCGAAACATTCACCAAGGTGAACGCGAACTTCGAGGAGATGTTCAAGCGGCTTTTCCGTGGCGGTTCGGCACGCCTGGTTATGATCGATGAAGAGGATGTGCTTGAATCGGGCATTGAGATCATCGCACGTCCTCCGGGTAAGCGCCTGCAGAACGTATCGCTGCTCTCCGGCGGCGAACGCACTCTCACGGCCGTTTCGCTGCTGTTCGCGATCTACATGATCAAGCCGAGCCCGTTCTGTCTGCTCGACGAATTGGACGCCGCGCTGGACGACTCCAACATCGGTCGCTTCGTGACCGTGCTGAAGGACTTCCTCCAGTACTCCCAGTTCGTGGTCATCACCCACAACCGCCAGACGATCGCGGCCAGCGACATCCTATACGGCGTGACGATGCAGGAGAAGGGCATCTCCAATACGGTCTCGATGAAGTTCAACGAAGCCGCGGAGCATACCGACTGGGTGAAACCGGCTACTGTAGAGAAGGAAGAAGTAAGCAGTAAGCAGTGAGTACCCCCATCGATAAACTACTAAGCTGTGCGACCGCGGCGGCGCGGAAGGCGGGGGACCATGCGCTGGCCAATCTTGACCGGCGGCGCGATGCGGATGCCATCACGCATCACGACGTGAAGCTGAAGCTGGACGTCGAGTGCCAGGCCATCGCTGAGTCTGTCGTTCGCGAGATCTTCCCCGACCATACGATTCTCGGCGAGGAAGATGATCACAGCTCCGTGGCGCCCCCTGCCAACGAGGACGGTGTTCTCTGGCCCATGGAGGCGGATGAGATCCTGTGGGTCATCGACCCCATCGACGGCACAGTCAACTTCTCGCACGGGATGCCGCGCTGGTGTTGCTCGATCGGCATCCTCAAGGGCGGCCGCCCCGTGGCCGGCGTGGTGTATGCCCCCGCCTCCGGCGAGCTGTACGCGGCCACCTGTGATTCCGCGGCCACCTGCAACGGCAAAGCGATCCACGTTTCCGATACGACCGCACTGGAACAATCCATTGTGATGACCGGTGTCGACCGTCACAAGGATGGCAGCGTGCCGCCCCTCTCAGTGTTCAACGCGATCGCCAACACAGCCCAACGTCCACGCATCATGGGGGTCGCCGCGCTCGACATGTGCAGCGTCGCCGCGGGGCAGGCCGACGGCTACATGGAGACGGGTATCTTCCTGTGGGATGTCGCGGCCGCCGCACTCATCGTCCAGCAAGCCGGCGGCCAGGTCGAAATCCTCAAGCGCGAACCCGGCTTCCGCCTCCAATGCCAAGCCACCAACGGCCCCATTCATGAAGAGTTGAAGGGCGTGGTGATGGGGGCGTTGGGAAGAGCCTGAGCGCCTTGCACACCTTGCGGCGCAGGCCCCCACCGGGCTTGCCCGGTGGAGCCAGAGATTCTCTTCCAACTGGACGGAATCAGTTCTGAATCTGCGGCTGTCTGGCGCGAGGCAAAGACTGGTAGACGTGACTCGCGCGAGCCAGCCGCTATACATCTCGGACACCAACTTTGTCCGGGATGCATCTTTCGCTCCACCCCGGCAAGCGGGGTGGGGGCGTCCCCTACTCCGCTGAGGCGCTGGAGATGTCGGCGTCTTCACCTTCGCCGTCGGGCTCGCCGTCGCCACCATAGCTGACAATCTCGTAGGCAAAGCCGGGGGGACCGGGAACGAGGTAGACATAGTCATTACCCCACGGATCCCTGGGCAAGGCGGGTGTTTCCATGTAGCCGCCCTGGGGGAATTTTTTCGGCTTGGGGTCTGTATCCGATGGCACACAAAGGGCCCACAGTCCCTGGCGCTGGGTCGGGAGACGGCCGTTGTCCATGCGGTACATCTGGAGCGCCGTCCTAAACGTCTTGATCTGCACCTCGGCCGCTGCGCGTCGCGCCTGACCCGGCCGCTGTGCCACGTTAACACCCACCACCGTTGCGAGGACGGTGATGATCAGAACCACCACCAGAATCTCCAACAGAGTAAAACCCGCGTTGCCCATCTTCATGTTCACACCTTCCCGTTAAGCCCTCGCACCATCAATCGCCAATTCTAAATTTTCAGTATTTAGTTTTCAATTCAGAACAGCTCCCCCTGCTCCTCCGCCGTCTCGGGCACTTCAAATTTCTTACACAATGCCTGCAGTTTCGCCAAGTAATACGCTACGTTCTCATCGCGATTGGCAGGGTCCCATTCGGAGACCCGCTTCGCGGCGGCATACGCAGAAACGCTCTTCTTCTCGCCGGTGATGTAGTAGGCCACGTAGTCGCCGGCCCGGTAGTCGCGGTCGGCCTTGAGAGCCAACTCGTACGCGGCGCCGCGTGAGCGGGCGCCCCGCCCGATCTTGGCGGCATAGGCCTTGGGCGATTCCTGCAGCATCTCGCGCTTGGCCAACTTGTCGATCGGCCATTCCCGCTGCTTGAGCGCACGCTCGAACTCGGTCCGAAGCGCCGGCAGCTCACGCTCGCGGCCTTCCAGCCGAAGCCGCAACATTTGCCTGACGAACTCGCGCTGGAAGGGCTCGATCCCGCGCGACTTGAGTGCCGCGCCCTTGATCGTGACTTCACCGTCATGCGCCAGCAGCGCGTAGTTCTTCATCTTGTAGCTGTACATCGAGCGATATTCACCATCGAACTCAATGTCGATGCCTTCGGGCAAACTGGCCGCGAAATCGGCCCTGAATGTCTCGAGGTGCTTGCCGCCTCCCTTCTCATCCAGGCAGGACGCGGGCGGAACAAAGTAGATCCCGTCGGTATCGATCTCGATCGGCTCCGCTTCATGCGCGTTCAGCCAGTCGATCATCTGCTGCAGCAGCTCGCGCCCACCGGCCGTCACGCTCTCGGCGGCATCAAAGTCGCTGAAACGCGCCTGCCCGAACCCGAGGTAGCCATAGAAGGAGTTGATCAGAATCTTGAACGTGGTCTGCAGAGCGTCGTAACCGGCGCGCTCCCGGTCATCGGTAGCGGCCTGCATCTTTGCCTTCGCTTCGAGACGGAAATCACGGAGCGTCCGGAGAAGCTGCAGGAAGACGCCGCAACTATCTGACTTCGGAGCGAGCTCGCGCGTCAGCATGAGCGATGGATAGAGGGAACGGATGTCGCAGTGATGCACGTCCTCGATCACTCCGGTCTTGAACACGTCGGTGTAACCGCCCGCAAACTGGCGCGGCGCGTCCGGGTGCGGCAGCGCGTGCCCACGACGCAGGTACTCGCGAATCATCAAGGCGTCTACCTTGGTCGCCGTTCCGCGGACACAGATATTCTGATAGGAGTAGGGCAATGCCTGGGCCTGCACAAAGCTGCTTTGCGATAGCAGCTTGCTGATCTCGCGTGTCTCGACAACATCATCGTGCACGTAGCGCATCAGCGACGCGGGGTCGTCGTGATACAGGGCCGAGATCTTACTGCCTTCCACGTACGTCCGATCCTCGGCCGCTACGCCGAAGTGGATGGCGACCTCTTTCAAACCGAACCCGGACAGGGAACGGTGCGTGACATCGTAGGCGTGCACCAGGAAAAGCGTATCGACCACGTGCCGCCCGAAGCTATTGAAGCGTGTGTACGAGAGTGTGCGTTCCCCGATCGACATGCGGCTTGGTCGCGCGTCGGGTTCGCTCCCGTCGCGACCGAGCGTGAGCGGCACCTCCCGGTAGGCCGCGCGTGCGGCGATGTAGGGCAGGTCGAAGTTGAAGATGTTGTGCCCCTCGATCACGTCCGGGTCGCGCTCCTGCACGATCTCCACAAACCGCTTCAGGATGGTCGCCTCGTCCATCTCCGTGCCGGGCAGCACCTCAACCCAACCGGTCAGGTCCGACATCGCAATGGCGACGATTTCATCGCCGGGACGGTCGGCGTTACAGAAGTCATAGCCGGGCGTCGTGATACACTCGATATCAACCTGCATGCGACTGACATCATCGGCCTGCATGCCCAGGAAATGGGTCTTGCCCGAGCGCATGAGGTACTGCTGCACGGGGTCGGAGGGACACAGAAACGGGGCGCCGGGTTGCGATTGGCTGTAGCCGGTTTCCTTGGACAGCCACTTCGAGGCCTTGCAGCAGCTTTTCCAGTCGGTGAATGTCGCCACCGTATTCAGCGGGCCTTCGCCTTCCAGGGCCACCTGCTCACAGGCCACCGGGCATCCGTCCAACGCCGTGGCCGTGGCAAAGATGAAGGGGTGAAACGGTTCGTCGTGTGTTGTGACATTGCCGCCATCGCGCACGAATACGCGCATGGCATCTCCGCCACCTGCGGCCGCAACCTTTTCGACCGCAACAATACCCTCTTCCGGGTCGGATCCAAACAAGATGGGGTTGGTCGTGTCCATTACGACTCCAAGTAGAAATCAACGGTGCGCTTGAGTCCTTCTTCGACCGTGGTTTCGGCCTCCCATCGCAACACGGTGCGTGCCGCCGTCGGGTCGCCCTGCGAGTCGCGCACGTCGCCGGGACGCGGGTCCACGTGGTGCGGCTTAATGTCCTTACCGAGCAGGCGTGCCAGGATGTTGAACAAGTCGTTGATCGACGTGCGATCCTCGTAGGCCACATTGAATACGCCGCCCGCCGCGTCGTCCGGTGCGGTGCAGGCGCAGATGTTGGCCTTCACAACGTCGCCGACAAAGGTGAAGTCGCGCGTCTGTCCGCCATCGCCATGGATCGTGGGCGGTTCATCATTCCGTAATGCGCCGACGAAAAGCGGAATCACCGCCGAGTACTGCGAGCTGGGATCCTGGCGCGGACCGAAGACATTGAAGTAGCGCAGGCAGACGGTCTGAAGTCCGTACAGCCGATGAAACACGCGGCAGTAGTGTTCGCCGGTCAGCTTTTGCACGGCATAGGGCGAGAGCGGCATGGGTGTCATGTCCTCACGCTTCGGCAGCGTGGGCGTGTTGCCGTAGACCGAGGAGGAAGACGAGAAGACAAACCGTTTCACTCCGGCGTCACGTGCCGCCACGAGCATGTTCAGCGTTCCGTCGATGTTGGTCTCGTTCGCACCGATCGGATCGTTGACCGACCGGATCACCGAGGGCAGTGCACCGAGGTGGAGCACGTTGCGCACGCCGGCCACGGCGCGCTTGGCTGTTGCCTCGTCACGCAGGTCGCCTTCGATGAAATCAACATCGCCCAGCAGGTCCTCGATATTGACCCGCCGTCCCGTCGCCAGGTTATCGAGAATGCGCACCTCTTTCCCCTCGCCCACGAGCTGGCGCACAATGTTCGATCCAATAAAGCCCGCGCCCCCGGTTACAAGATAATCCATGTCTTACTCCATTCTCTAACGAAAACGCATCCTAGTCGCCGGGAAGGCTCTGATCCAGAACTCAAGCATGATGCGGTACTCATCCTCCTGCTCTGTTCCGTCGGAGCGCATATAGCCGGGACGAAACTCGCCGCCGCTCCTCAGAGACAAGCAGTCGAAATCGTGCTGAATGTAGCCCCCGGCGGTTTCGAGATCGTCATCTTCGGTGTCGTACCTCACATATGAGCTGAAGCGCCAAGACTGGTTTGGCCGCCAATCGCCGGAGAGCGTCCAGCGATTGCTGCGATCCTTGCGGTACCGATTCTCGATTGCCATCGACCATACCTTCTTTCGCCACAGCCACATCCGTGAGTTGATCCGGCTGAACTCGTCGTCCGGCACGTTGTACCGCGCATCAACGTCGATCCGCATACGGGAGAAAGGATTGATCTCGGCGTCGATCCGGATGTCTTCTACCGGGTCCTCATCGGCCTCAATGTCCAATTCGTAGATCGTGTAGATATCCAAATCCACGACATCCCTGGCGCGGTCCGCCTGCTTGGTCTGCAGCAT
Source organism: Kiritimatiellia bacterium (assembly GCA_016783675.1). GTDB lineage: Bacteria > Verrucomicrobiota > Kiritimatiellia > UBA8416 > JABMPJ01 > JABMPJ01. The sequence continues at coordinate 317 of JADHWE010000083.1, read as the reverse complement.
GTTGCGCAGTCCCACCACGGCGTAGTGCGCTTCGCCGAGACGGTCAACACGGTCGAACTGGTGGAGATCACCGGACTCGAGACCAGAATCGGCAACGTAAGTGTAGTTGGCATAGGGCTCAACGATATGCCGAAACGTGCGCTGCCCGGCGCCCACGCCATCCCAGATCCGGAAGGCCTTGAACGACACCTCGTGCCCTACCTCGTAGAGCGACCGGGTGCCGCTGGGGCCGGCGATTTCCTCTTCTATCACATCCTCGATAATACCATTTGTCGTCACGGTCTCGACCACCACTGACTCAAAGTCCCTGGTCTCCG
>JADHWE010000082.1 GCA_016783675.1 Kiritimatiellia bacterium | reverse complement strand
GGGGACGCTCGCCCTCCAGAAATAGCCAAATCGAAGTCCATGGAGGGCGAGCGTCCCCGCGAGCCGTTTACCTTGCAGATTAGCGCTTGATATTGCACGCCGCCTTCCGCATACTCCCACCTCTTTTGTGAGCGCCCTCATGGGCATGGAGGAAGATAATGGGTACAGGACGTAAATTTAACAAGCAGCCGGTAACGCGCCCCAAGAAGAGCCCGCTCGAGCGGCGTCGGCGCGAAGCCAGCCAGCGCAAACGCCTGGTTGCACTCGGTTTGGATGAGGAAGTGGTCCGCAAGATGGACAGCAAGACGATTCGCACTCTCATCCAGAAGCCCGAGAAGGTTAAGGCGTAAGGCGGGCTTCGCCCGTTTTGCCGGTGTTGAGTACTGAGTGTTGAGTATTAGTACTCTCTTGCCGACTCAACACTCCACACTGCTCCTCAGTCCCACATTGACCGCAGGTGAGACGCAACGTCCACCGGATCCCGTGGTTCGTAGTCTATATAGTCGGACTCTGCCCGGTCTGCATTCACGGCATCGACCGTCTCAAGCACTGACGAGCTGAAGAATCGACAGAGCTGGGCGTAGCTGTGCCGGTCCGAGAACGGCGTCCGCTTGTGGTAGTAGCGCAACGGCCACGTGACATACAGGAAGTCCTTCGCCCGCGTCAGGGCAACATAGGTGAGCCGGCGCTCTTCCTCGATCTCCTCGGGCGTCCCGGTTGACATGTCGGAGGGCAGAAATCCGTCCGCGGCATGGATCACGTACACCACGTCCCATTCGCACCCCTTGGCGGAGTGGATCGTAGAAAGAACCAACCAGTCCTCGTCGATCATGGGCGGTCCGGCAAGGTCGCTGGTCGAGGTGGGTGGGTCGAGCTGCATGTCGGCCAGGAAGGCGCTGCGCGATCCGGATTGCGTCGCAATCTGCTCCAGGCTCTCGAGGTCACGCGAGCGTACGGTCGGGTTCTCGTGGACCTTCTTCAGGATCGGATCGTAGAAGGTGCGAATCCGCTCAATCTGTGAGCCCGGGTTCTTGGCGTCTATCTTGACCAGGTCTGCGATCATTTCCGCGAACTCGGTCATCTGCTTGCGTGCTGCGGCCGGCGCCTTGAACGAGGCAATGGCCATCGGGTCGGTGGCATGCTCGGCGATATGCTTCACGGCCCGGCCGGCCGCGGCCGGGCCGATCCCGTCCAGAAGCTGCAGCGCGCGGAACCAGGCGATCGTGTCGCGCGGATTCTCGATGATGCGGAGAAACGAGAGCAGATCCTTCACGTGCGCCGCCTCCAGGAAGCGGAGTCCACCATACTTGTGATAGGGGATATTGCGCCGGCCCAGCTCGATCTCGAGTGTCGACGAGAGGTGCCCGGCCCGGAAGAGCACAGCCTGCTTCTGCAGCGGGATGCCCTGTTCGTAGTGTTCCAGGACGCGGTCCACGACATACGTATCCTGTGATTCTTCGGTCGGGCAGGTTACCAGCCGCGGGCGTTGTCCCTGGCCCCGCTCCGACCACAAATCCTTGGTGAAGCGTTCGGGGGCTTCGCCGATGACGCGGTTGGTGGTTTCGAGGATGGCGGAGACGGAGCGGTAGTTCTGGTCGAGCGTCACCACACGCGTGCCGGGAAACACCTGCGGAAAATCGAACATGTTGCGCACCGTGGCGGCCCGGAAACTGTAGATGCTCTGGGCGTCATCACCCACGACCATGATGTTGTGGTTGTCGCGCCGCATGGCCTTCAGTATGGACGCCTGGACCCGGTTGGTGTCCTGGTATTCGTCAACCAGTATGTGATCAAAGCGCTCCGCAATCTGGTCGGCCACTTCGCTATGGCAGACGAGCTGTTCCCAGTAGAGCAGAAGATCGTCGTAATCGAGGACGTTTTGCTGCTGCTTGCGGACCACGTATTCCTGGAAAAGCTGTTTCAGCTCATGTTCCCATGCTTCGCACCAGGGGAAGTGGCGCGCCAGGACGTCCGCGAGGGGGTCGCTGCTGTTCACGACGCGGGAGTAGATGTCGATGCAGGTGGCCTTGCGCGGGAAACGCTTCTCCTTGGTGTGCAGCTCCATGTCGTGGCGGATGACGTTGATCAGGTCCTGGGAGTCGCCCCGATCCATGACCGTAAAGTCTTCGCTCAGATTCACCGCCTTGGCGTACATCCGGAGCAGGCGGTTGGCCGTGGCGTGAAAGGTGCCGCCCCAGACACGCGCCATGCGGGGAGCGCCGCGATCCATCACGCCTTCGGCGCGGCTGACCATCTCCTGCGCTGCGCGACGGGTGAAGGTCAGCAACAGGATTCGCTCGGGTGGTACGCCGCGTGAAACAAGGACGGCCACGCGGTAGGCCAGCGTCCGTGTCTTGCCACTGCCGGCACCGGCCACGACCAGAATCGGGCCGTCCCCGTGCGTCACCGCTTCACGCTGCTCCGGGTTCAGCTCCTCGAGCCATGGCATGCTGTTGTCTACATCCGTCATAGAAGGGGGAGTGTCCCACAGATTACAGGGTTGATCAAGAACCTGCATAATGTCGGCAGGTATGCCACCCGCACTCGCCACCGCATTTCATCCCCCAGGACATTTCCCAGTTTCTGTTGCAGGTTCAATCGAACCCCCTGTAAACAGAGCCCAATTCTGCGCAGCGAAGTGGATTGGATGTCGTGCCCCACGAATGAGCGGAGATGCCTCGGCTACGCTCGGCATGACAGATAACCTTAGAGAACTGTCATCCCGAGCGAAGCCGAGGGATCTCCTATTTGACCCCGGTCTCAAAACTGGGGATACTCCTGATCTCATCCCCCACTTGACAACACCCACCACGTCACAGACACTGTCGCCATGTTACGACTGTTCAAGGAGATCTATGCGTTTCGAGACCTCTTGTGGATCCTCGTGGGGCGCAATCTGAAGATTCGATACAAAAGGTCCGCCTTGGGCTTTCTGTGGACGTTCCTGAATCCCGTCTTCATGATCATCATCTACTCGATTTTTCTCCGAATTCTAAAGACATACGATCCCAGTAACCCCGTGTACCTTCAGATGATCGTGGTCGGAATCGTGGTCTGGCAGTTCCTTGCCATGTGCGTTGGTGATTCGCTGCATGCCGTGGTGGGCAATGCCAGCCTGGTTAAGAAGACTACGTTTCCACGCATTATCCTCCCCCTGTCGACGGTTCTGGCCAACCTTGTGAACTTCCTGCTGACACTGCCGATTGTGGGGCTGTTTCTGGTCATCGTACGTGCCGACTGTGGCAATTTGCTTCTACTGCCCCTATTCATTCTGACTCAATTCGCTCTGTGCCTGGGGGTTAGCCTCATCCTTTCGGGGATGAACCTCTTCTTCCGGGATACCGAGCACCTGATGAATGCGGTCATGTTGGCGTGGTTCTTTCTGACGCCAATTATCTACGGGTTCTATATGATTCCCGTCTCTTTTCAACGCCTGGCATTGCTCAATCCTATGTGCGGAATTGTGACGGGTTACCGGGCTGCATTGATCGGTACGGACCTGATGGCACCTCGCCTGGTTGCGGTTTCCCTCGCGATGTCATGGCTGATTCTCATGTTGGGTGTTTCACTGTTCCAGAGGTGGCAGGTTGATTTTGGGGATAAACTGTGACCGACTCAGCTCCCATCATTGAAGTGTGCGATGTCTCCAAGCTGTTTCGTCTGCAACAACAGCGGGGCGAGTCCACGATCAAGGCGCTCGTGGTGGATGCCCTGCGTGGTCACGGTAAGACGCGTGACTTCTGGGCGCTGCGCGATGTGAGCCTGGCTGTGCAGCGTGGTGAAACCGTTGGGATTATCGGCGCCAACGGCGCGGGCAAAAGCACGCTTCTGTCACTCATCAGCCAGACCACCCAGCCGACATCGGGAACGATCGCGACGCGAGGGAAGGTATCTTCGCTGCTCGAACTGGGTGCGGGCTTTCATCCCGACCTGACCGGCCGGGAGAACGTGTTTCTCTACGGCGCCATCATGGGCCTGAACCGTCGGCAGATGGAGGAGAAGTTTGACCAGATCGTCGCGTTTGCCGAGCTGGCGGAATGGATCGATGAGCCGGTGAAGCACTACTCATCCGGTATGTACGTGCGGCTCGCCTTCTCCGTGGCGGTGGAGGTTGACCCGGACATCCTGATCATCGACGAGGTACTCGCGGTGGGGGATGCCTCGTTCCAACGCAAGTGCATTGCGCGCATTGACGCATTCAAGAAGGCCGGCAAGACATTGCTGGTGGTGTCGCACGACCTCAACACGATTCACACGATCAGCGATCAACTCATCCTGATGGACAAGGGGAAGATCATCGCGGCCGGTGACCCGGATGCCGTGGTGGCTGAATACCAGTGGCTCTCGCGCGAATCTGCCAGCACGGCTGAAACGAAGGAGTGGGGCACGGGCGAGATGAAGATCAAGGCCGCCCATTTCCTCGATGCGGAAGGCAACCACGCGGAAGAGTTGCTGCGCGGTCAGCCGCTGCACATTGAGATCGACTACGAGGCGGCAAGTCGGATTGAAGCCCCGGTCTTTGGATTCGCGATCCACACCACGAGCGGGATACTTGTGTATGGGAACAACACGCAGATCGAGGAGTACGATATCCCCTCGGTCGAGGGGCAGGGGAAGGTCACGCTGGACTTTGGCGCCGTTGAGTTGCTCGCCGGCGCGTATCTCTTCTCATTTTCCGTCCATTCCCAGGATCACCAGACCAACTATCACCGGCTGGACAACGCGCACCCCATTACGGTGCGCAGTGACCGGCGGTATGAGGGGGTCTGCCACATGGACGTGAAGTGGGGACTAGGTAGCTGAAACCAGGTAGGGCCCGCGCTCCGCGCGGGCCGCAGGCACAGAGAAAGAGCTATGAGCAACCAGCCGCAGGCCCGGATTGACCAACTCCCTGAAGTGCAGGACCTAATCGAGCGCGCGCTGGTCGAGGACGTGGCCAGTGGCGACGCAACCACGCTTGCGCTCGTGCCCGAAGACACCGAAGTGGCGGCTGAGATCGTGGCCCGTCACGACTGCGTCGTCGCCGGGAATCCCGTGGCTGCCGCCGTGTTCCGTGCCGTGGACGAGCGGCTGGCCTATGAGGCCGTTGCCGAAGATGGCCAGGCGGTGGCCGAGGGTGATCGCGTGGCCGAGATCCGTGGACCGGCGCGTGGTATCCTGACGGCGGAACGCACCGCGCTTAACTTCCTGCAGCGTCTGACCGGGATTGCCTCGCAGACCGCTGTCTTCGTAAAGGCGGTACAGCCGCACGGGGCCACAATACTCGATACACGCAAGACGACACCGGGCTATCGGGCACTGGAAAAGTACGCCGTCCGTTGTGGTGGTGGAACGAATCACCGCATCGGGCTCTATGACCGCGTGATGATTAAGGACAACCACCGCGCCCTGTGGGCCAGGGAGAGTGGAACGACAAGTCTGTCCGCTGCCGTGACCGCGTCGCGCGCGGCCTATCCCGACCTGGCCGTCGAGGTCGAAGTGGAGAGCGAAGATGAATTTCTGGATGCCATAGAGGCCCTGCCCGAGTGGATACTGCTCGACAACATGGGCCCCGACCGCCTGCACCACTTCGTTGACCTGAATCGCGGGCGGACGAAACTGGAGGCCTCGGGCGGTATCATGCTCGATAATGTGGCCGAGATTGCCGCCACAGGTGTTGACGCCATTTCCCTCGGCTGCCTGACCCATTCGGTGAAAGCCGCCGACCTATCGCTGGAAATCCTGGCCCTGACTCCTGACTCCTGACCCTTGACTCCTGATATGACTTGCCTCGCGATAGATATCGGTAATACAAGCACGACGCTGGGCCTTATGTCCGGTCACCGTGCCATGCACGTGGATCGTCATCCCAGCAATTGCGATGTGGGCGAGAACATCGAGCGGACGATCCGCAAGGTCGTAGGCAAACGTGACGTGGAGGGTGTGGTGCTGTGTTCGGTGGTGCCGGCCGCAACCAAGCGGTGGCGCAGGGCTGTCCGCAAGACGCTCCAGATGACGCCCCTCGAGGTGCGCCATGACATGTCGCTCAACATAGCCATCGACTATCCCCGGCCCGAGACCATTGGTCCCGACCGTATCGCGAATGCCTGCGGGGCCGTAGCGCAATACGGGGCGCCGGTCATCGTCGCCGACTTTGGAACGGCCCTGACATTCGATGTCGTCTCGGCGGCGGGCGCATACATCGGCGGTGTCATTGCGCCGGGGCTGCCCTTGATGGCCGACTATTTCTCTGAGAAGACGGCACTGCTCCCGCACATAGATATCCGCGGGCGCGTGCATCGCGTGGGACGCAGCACAAAGGGCGCCATGCGCATTGGGGCCCGTATCGGCTATCGCGGCATGGTGCGCGAGATTGTCGAGCACCTGCGCCAGGACGCACGCGAAGCCAATGCCGCCCTCTGCGCGACGGGTGGCCATGCCGGCTGGGTGTTGAAAGATATCAAAATGCCCTGCAAGATTGACCCCAACTTAACCTTGGTGGGGCTACGGGTTATATGGGAGATGAGCACGCGACACCCGACACCCGACACCCTTGAGACGGGATCGCAACTGACAAGCAAAAGGAAGAGCACATGAACGAACACCAATACGCAATGATCATGGCGGGAGGGCGCGGTGAGCGCTTCTGGCCGTTGAGTACGTCGAAGCATCCTAAGCAGGTGTTATCGCTGCTGGGCGACAAGCCGATGCTGGCGATGTCGGTGGATTACCTGGAAGGCCTGATCCCGCCGGAGCGGGTGCTGATTATCACGTCGGCCGACCTCGTGGATGTGACGTGTGAGGCCGTCCCGACGCTTCCGCGCGAGAACGTGATCGGCGAACCCTTCGGACGGGATACGGCCGCGTGCATCGCCCTGGCATCGGCCATCGTGAAGAAGCGTGATCCTGAGGGCGTGTTCTGCGTGCTGACCGCGGACCACATCATCCGCGACCTGGAGGAGTTCCAGTTGGTCCTGGGCGAGGGGATGGATCTTGCGTCCAGGGAGGAGGTCCTACTCACGATCGGGATTGAGCCCACGTCTCCGAGTTCTGGCTTTGGCTACATCGAGACGGATTCACAGCTCGGAGGGGAGTCCGTAACCGAGTTCTGGAAGGCGGTCCGTTTTGTAGAGAAGCCGGATGTCGTGACGGCGGAGAAATACCTCGAGGCCGGTAACTTCTACTGGAACTCGGGCATGTTCATGTGGTCGTGCGAGGCGCTCCAGAAGGCGCTGGGGGCGCATCAGCCGCACCTGCTGGACATGGCGACCCGCCTGGAGGGGGTCGTCGATACGGCCGCTTTCGCGGCCGAACTCGAAAAGGAGTACGGCCAACTCGAAAAAATCTCGATCGACTTTGCATTGATGGAGAAGGCCGGCAACATTGTGATGGCACGTGGACGTTTCCGCTGGGACGACATTGGCTCCTGGGAAGCGCTGAAGAATCATTTCCATGCCGACCGCGATGGCAACACGCGCGTGGGCGATATGAAGATGATCGAGGCTGACGGCAACATCGTGGTGTCGAAAGATCGGTTCACGGCGCTGATCGGCGTTAAGGATCTCATCGTGGTTCAAGCCGAGGGTGCAACGCTGATTTGTCACAAGTCGAAAGCGCAGGACGTCAAGAAGATGGTCACGCGCATGCGTGAGCAGGGCGGCTACGATCACTTGCTGTAAGACGTGACGCGCGGTCGACAATGGCCTACAATGGCTCCATGAAGACGGCGACATATTGGCATAGCGACCCGCAGGGGCGTGCCCAGTGCGATCTGTGTCCCCATCGCTGCATTGTCGTGGAGGGTGGTCAGGGCCGATGCCGAACGCGCGGTGTGCGTAACGGCAAACTTGTCGCCCTTGGATATGGTGCCGTCTCGTCTCTACAGGTAGACCCGATCGAGAAGAAACCTCTCTATCACTTCTTCCCGGGGTGTCCGATCTTCAGCGTGGGCGGTTGGGGCTGCAACCTGTCTTGCTCCTTCTGCCAGAACTGGACCATATCCCAGCAGGCGGTCCCGCCGGGACGCACGTACGCCCCCGAGGCGATTGTTGATGGGGCCGGCGACTCAATCGGCATTGCCTATACGTACAACGAACCCCTCGTCGCCTACGAGTTTGTGTATGACACGGCCTCGTTGGCCAGGGAGCGGGGACTGAAGAACGTCCTCGTGACGAACGGTCACATCAACCCGGACCCAGCGGCCGAGTTGCTGCCGCTGATCGACGCACTGAATATCGACATCAAGAGCATGGATCCGGCGTTCTATATGGATCACTGTGGTGGCGACCAGGCCGCGGTCCTGAGCTTCGCCGCACAGGCCCATGCCGCAGGATGTCACGTGGAACTGACGAACCTCGTTATCCCTTCACTCAATGACACCGAGGACAATTTTCGGAGTTTGGCGAACTGGGTGAGCAATTCGCTGAGCTCGGAGGTGCCGCTTCACCTGAGTGCGTACAGGCCCTGTTACGAGTTGGATATCCCCAGCACGCCGCTGCAAACCCTGGAGCGGGCATGGGAGATCTGCTCGGACCAGTTGGACTACGTCTATCTCGGCAACGTGATGTCAGAGCAGGGCTGCGATACGCACTGTCCCGTATGTGATGCGGAGCTGATCCGGCGCAGCGGCTTCCGTGCCCGTGTGACGGGTATCACCGATGGCCGATGTGCGTCGTGTGGGCGTGTTGCCGACGTCGTCAGTTCGTGATCGGGTGATAGTCCTCGAATTCGGCCTGGGCCATGACCTGGTCCTGCCAGACGTCATAGACTGCCGCGGCGTTGTATTGATCCATCGACCGCAGGAACTGCGGGCGGAGGAGTTCGGCCGCCGACGGATCGCCTGGGATGCGGCTGGCCACGTGGGCAATCAGCATGCCGTCCGGCGTTTCGGCCGCTTCGAGTACTTCGCCTTCTTTGGCGTCGATGACTTCGGTGAGCAACTGGGCGTTGTAGGGCGTGTCGGCGGGAAGCCCTTCGTACACAGTGAAAACGCCGGTCGTGGACGCCATCAGGCCCAGGTCCTCTGCCGCCACCATGAACGCCTGGTTGGTGTCGGCAACAGCGGCGATGAGTTTCGCGCGTGTGGCCTCAACGCTGGCAAGAAAGGCGTCGTCGGCGGCCTTGATGGTGGCGGCTGCTGCCACCGCCTCGCGTACTTCCTCCAGCTCGGGATCCCGCGCCGCACGGCTGTCCAGGTCGGCGATAACGTAGACCGCGTTGCTGCCGGCGACGGCATCACTGAAGTAACGCTCGGGGTCGTTGGGGACCAGCTCGAATGCGGCGCGCGTGAGCTGCAGGTTGGCATCAAGTCCGGGCACGGTTTCGGATGCGGTGAACCATTCAGACGTCATGACGGTGAGACCGCGTGCCTCGGCGGCTGCGTCCATCTCGTAGGCCTGTCCGTAGCGGTCCGGCGCCAGGGCCATCACGAAGCGTGTGGCCTCATCCTTGGCTTCGAAGCGGGCCTTCTGCTCACGCACGAGGCCTTCGACAGTCTCGATCAACTCGTCGAGGGACTGCACGATTTCGGTGCCGTTGGTGTCGATCGTGGTGTAGTCCTCGATGTGATCGTTGTAGT
>JADHWE010000081.1 GCA_016783675.1 Kiritimatiellia bacterium | reverse complement strand
TGATCGAGGGTTGGGTAGGGCGAGCTCTCCGAGCGAGCCGCCTGTGTGTCCTACTCCTCCCCAAACAGGCTTAACTGGTTCGCCGCATCCGCAGCGGAACGGCGCGGACGGCGCTTGGCGATCTTGGGCTGACCGGTTTCGGCCAGTTCACCTTCCTCGAGGTTGGCGAGAATCTCCTTGGCCCGCCCAATGACATCCTCCGGCATGCCCGCGAGGCGCGCCACCTGGATGCCGTAGCTCTTGTCGGAGCCTCCGTGCACGATCTTGCGGAGGAACGCGATCTGGTCATTGCGCTCCCTCACCAACACGTTGTAGTTCTTCACGCCCGGCATGGTCAGCGCCAGGTCGGTCAGCTCGTGGTAGTGGGTTGCGAATAGTGTCTTGGCCTTCACCTGTGGGTTGTTGTGCAGGTATTCGGCCACCGCCCAGGCGATGCTGATGCCGTCGAACGTGCTGGTCCCGCGCCCGATCTCATCCAGTACAATCAGGCTGGCGGCCGTGGCGTTGTTCAGGATGTTGGCCGTCTCCTGCATCTCCACCATAAAGGTGCTTCGTCCGCGGGCGAGATCGTCGCTGGCGCCGACGCGCGTGAAGATGCGATCGACCACCCCGATCTCGGCCTCTTCGGCCGGCACGAACGAGCCCATCTGGGCCATCACAACGTTGAGTGCCACCTGCCGGATGTAGGTGGACTTGCCGGCCATGTTGGGGCCGGTAATGATGATGATCTGGTTCTGCTCGCAGTCGAGCAGGGCGTCGTTGGGCACAAACCGTTCGGCCTCCGGCATCTGCTCCACCACGGGGTGTCGGCTCTCGCGCAGCCGCAGCGTATGCGAGCTCGTCATCACGGGGCGGGTATAGCCCAGCGCCAGGGCGCGGTCGGTCAGGGCCGCGAGTACATCCAGCGTGGCCACGAGGTCGGCGGCCTCCTGGATCGGGCCGGTCTGCTTGACCACCTGGTCGCGTACGGCAACGAAGAGCTCGTGCTCCAGTTCGATCGCCCGCCCATGCGCGCCGAGAATCTTGCCTTCGTACTCCTTCAGTTCCGGCGTAATGAACCGTTCGGCATTAACGAGCGTCTGTTTGCGCGTGTAGTGTTCCGGCGCATTCACGAGCTGTGCCTTGGAGATCTCGATGTAGTACCCGAAGACCTTGTTGTGGCGGACCTTCAGGTTCTTGATGCCGGTGCGCTCCTGTTCCGCGGCCTGGTATTCCGCCAACCACTGCCGCCCCTGCGTGGCCGCCGTGCGCAGTTCGTCCAGCTCGGCATTGTATCCATCGCGCAGGATGCCGCCGTCCTTCATGGCCACGGGCGGCTCGTCGACCAGCGCTTCGGTGATCTGTGCCACCAACTCCGGTTGCGCTTGGAGCTTGGCGTTGATATCGGTCAGCAGAGCAAGGTCAGAACCGGTGAGGGCGTCCTTAATGGCGGGAATGCCGTCGAGCGACCGGGCCAGCGAGAACACGTCGCGTGCGTTTCCGCCCCCGGAACTGATCCGGGCGATCAGCCGCTCGATATCGCGTACATCGGCCAGGGTCTCGATGATCTGGTGGAGTAGGGCGCGGTTGGCGGAGAGGCCCTCGATAACGTCGTGACGTGCCCGAATGGCCTCGACCTCGACGAGCGGACGCAGCATCCATTCGCGCAACTTGCGTGCGCCCATGGCGGTCCGGGTCACGTCGAGGGCGTGTAGAAGCGTGGCCTGGGCGTCGCCGCCGCGTCGGGCGACAAGGTCTAGATTGAGGCAGGTCGCCTCGTCCAGCAGCATGGTTTGCCCCGCGTGCCGCACCTGGAAGGCGCGGACATGATCCACGTGACGGCGCAGGTCCTGCTTGACGTAGTAGAGCACCGCCCCGGCTGCCCCGACGAGTGCCGGGTTGCTCTCACAGCCGAATCCGTCCAGTGATGTCACGGCAAAATGCCGCACCAAAAAATCATTGGCCGCCTCGTAGTCGAACGTCCAGTCGTCGCACATGGTGATCTGTGCTGCCGGGTAGTGCTGCAACGCAGCGGAGACGGTCTCCTTCGGCATCTGCTCATCGGCCACGAGACACTCGGAGGGACCGTACCGCCGCAGCGTATCGTTCAAGGCCGCCGGCCGGTCCACCACGGTGCCCCAGAAGAGGCCCGTGGAGAGGTCGAGCATGGCGAGGCCGAGCTGTTTGCCGGAGGCATAGACGCCGGCCAGGTAGTGGTTGCGGCTGGACTCGAGTACGGCGTCCTCGGTGGCCGTGCCCGGTGTGACAATGCGGGCCACCTCGCGGCGGACGACGCCCTTGGCCGTCGCCGGGTCCTCGACCTGTTCGCACACGGCGACTTTGATGCCCGCACGCACGAGCTTGGCAAGGTAGCTATCCAGGGCGTGGTGCGGCACGCCGCACATGGGGGTGCCGTTGCGCTTCGTGAGCGCAATGTCCATGACCGGGGCCGCCCGCTTGGCGTCCTCGAAGAACATCTCGTAGAAATCGCCCAGGCGGAAAAGGAGGATGACGTCCTCGGGCAGCTCGCCCTTGATCCGGCGATACTGCCGCATCATGGGAGTTGCCGTCTTCGCCATCTTAGTGAACCTGTGTTTCTGCCGTAGTCCCGTGCCGGGAGCGAGGCCGCAAATTGCTCAATACACTCTTCTCAATATCCAATATCCAACAAGGAACACCCAACATCCAAGGAAAACAAGAGCTTCTGCCTTGGCACAAAGACTCTGTCCAATGATCTTGTCCTTGGAGAGTGCCACTCCGCTTCGCTTCGTTGTGGTTCGCAAGCGAACCACCTAGCTCCCGTTGGTCGGTTGGATATTCCTTGTTGAGTGTTGGTTATTGAATCTCTTCTATTCGTAGCCCATGGCTTGGAGGTTGCGGTAGCTGATGGCGAGCGCCTCGATCGGGGCGCGATCGTAGCAGTCGTCCTGCTCCACCATCATGGCCTCTACCCCGCCCAGCTCGGCGGCGGCAAGAATGGCCGGCCAGTTGAGATTGCCTTCGCCGATCTCGGCAAAGCGCTGTTCGCGTTCGGGCGTGATAATCATGTCCTTGAGATGGATAACCGGCTCGCGTCCCGCGCAGTCGCGCAGCCACTGGGCCGGGTCGCCGCCACCATGCTGGATCCAGTAGGTGTCAATCTCGGCCTTAAGCATGTCGCCGCCGGCCAGGGCGTAGACCTGTGCCAGCCACGTGCTGTCACCGTGTTTGACCAGCTCATGGCTGTGGTTGTGATAGGAAAAGTCCATCCCCTCGGCCGCCAGGCGTTCGGCAATGGGGGCCAGCTCGTCGATGAAGCGCTTTGCGCCGTCCTCGCTGAAGTACTCCCCGGGCAGGCCCCCGATAGCCGGGTGTGCGCATTTCCATGTCTTGTGGGTCTCAATCACACCATCGAGATCGTTCTGGAATCGATCCCAGCCCATGTGGGTGGCCCCGATCGTCAGGCCGTTGTCGTCGGTGATCTTGACCAGTTCGGCCGGATCGATCTCACCAATGCCCGAAACCTGGACCGTGGCATAGCCGATCTCAGCCACCTGCTTCAAGGTGGCGGCCATGTCTTCGGGGGTCTTCATGGTGTCGCGCAGGCTGTAGAGCTGTGCGCCAACGACGGGTTTGCTCATGGCATTCTTCCCTTTAGTGGTGTTGGTCGAGTGCCGCAGCCTTCTTAAGGCTGGGCCAGTAGCGATGCGTGTAGATCCAGGCCGAAAGCAGGTTGACGGCGAGGCCGATGGCCTCGAAGACGTATACCACCACAGGCGGTATAAACTGCCAGGGGCATTCCTCGCCGAGGTAGATCAGGCAGATCAGCGGGAAGTTCAGTGCCGTGCGAACTTTGCCGGACCAGTGTGCCCCTCCGCTGACGTCGTCCATTGCGCCAATGGAGCGCAGGAACGTGACCCACTGATCGCGCGAGAGGAAGAGGATCGTAATGATCAGCAGGAAGATCCCGTGATTGGTATTCCCGTTCTGCACGGCCACGAAGATCAGGAGGGGGAGGGTGGACAGGTAGAAGAACTTGTCCATCAGCGGGTCCATGTGTGCACCGAGTGCGGTCTGCACACTGAACTTGCGCGCAAAGTAACCGTCAAACAGGTCGGTGACGGCCGAGGTGACCAGCATGGCGAAGGTCACCGCGAAGAGCGGCACCGAGGGGCGCATGGTGTAGAGCACCGCCCCCGCAGCGAAGGCCAGCACGAGTGGAAAACGCACGACGGTAAGCGCCGTGACAAATCCCAGCTTGATCATTCTGGCCATGAGTTAACGCCCTGGATGACCGTTACGCCCCGAGCTGGTAGCGCACGTAGCGGCGGATCGTGAGAGTGTCGTCCACGCTCTTGCCGACTTCGGCCAGCAGGTCGGTGACAGACTGCTTGGGCTCTTTGACGAACCCCTGCTCGACCAGGCAGATCTCGCCGAAGAACTTCCTGACCTTGCCGTCGACGATCTTGTCGATGATCTGCTCGGGCTTGCCTTCAACCTGCTTGGCAAAAATCGCGCGCTCCGCGTTGAGCTCGTCCTCAGGCACCTCGTCCGAAGTCAGGTAGCTCGGGTTGCAGGCCGCCACGTGTAGCGTCAGGTCACGCAGGAGTTCCTGGAACGCCGGCGCCTCGGTCGTGTTGTCCTTCTCGCAAGCGAGCTCGACCAGCACACCGACCTTGCCGCCCATGTGGATGTAATCGGCGATGGCGCCGGTGCCCTGCAGTTCAAAACGCACGTTGCGACGGATCTTGAGGTTCTCACCGATCGAGGCGATCTGATCGGTCAGCTCGTCGGCACACGCCTCCGAGAGCGGCTCGTCGGTGGTCACGGCCTTGGCGGCGAGCGCGACCACGAAGGCCTTGAAGTCGTCGTTGCGGGCGACAAAGTCTGTTTCGCAGTTCACTTCCACGAGCCCAACCGTTGTGCCGCCATCGCTCTTGTCGGAGGCGATGATGCCCTGGTTGGTGGCCTTGGCCGCGCGCTTGGCGGCAACAGCCATGCCGCGCTCGCGCAGCAGGCGGGTTGCCTCTTCGATGTTGCCGTCGGTCTCCTGGAGGGCTTTCTTACATTCCATCATGCTGACGGCGGTAGCGTCTCGCAGTTCTTTTACCTGTGTAGCGGTAATCGTTGCCATGAGATATTTCTCCTTGATGTTCTATTCAGATTTCTTCTCAGCGTCCTCGGCCGGTGCGGCTTCCGCTTCAGCGGGCGCCTCATCCTTGGCGTCTTCGGCTGGTGCGGGGGCCTTTGTTTCGGCGGCTGGTGCTTTGGCCTTGGCGGCGGTCTTTTTCGGGGCTTTGGCGGCGGTCTTTTTCGGAGCCTTTTTCGGAGCCTTTGCTGCGGGTTTGGCTTCGGCCTTCGCTTCGGTCTTCTCCTCAGCGGCAGCCTTGGCCTTCTCGACGGCCTTGGCCTTGGTCTCGGCATCCGCCTCGGCACGCGCGGCGTCTTCCTTGGCTTTCAACTCGCGGGCGGCCTTGATGGCGGCGTCACGCTGCTTGCGGGCTTCGGCCTCGGCCTTGGCGGCTTCTTCCTTTTTACGCGCGATCTCGGCGGCCACGCGCTCGTACTCGCGGGCGCCCTTGCGGACACGCATACCGAGCGCTTCGGAGATCAGCTTGATGGCGCGAATGGCGTCGTCGTTGCCCGGGATGATGTAGTCGATCGGGTCGGGATCGCAGTTGGTGTCGACGATGGCGACCACCGGGATGTTGAGGCGCCGGGCCTCGTTGACGGCGATGGCTTCACGGTTGATGTCGATCACGACCATGGCGCCCGGCAGCTCGGACATGTCGGCGATACCGGAAAGGTTGCGGCGCAGTTTTTCGAGTTCGCGGCGCATACTGGCGGCTTCTTTCTTGGGGAGCGAGCCGAACTGGTCTTCCTTCTCGATCGCTTCCAGCTCACGCATGCGGCGCACGCTGCGGCGGATCGTGGTGTTGTTGGTCAGCGTCCCGCCGAGCCAACGGTGCACCATGTAGTGCTGGCCTGCGTCGCTGGCAGAATCCTTGACGACGCTTTGGGCCTGCTTCTTGGTGCCGACAAAGAGTACGGATTTGCCGCTGCTGGCGACCTCCTCAACGAACGCCATAGCTTCGTCGAGCTGGGTCAGCGTCTGGGTCAGGTCGATGATGTGGATCCCGTTGCGCTTATCGAAGATATAGCGCTTCATCTTGGGATTCCACCGCTTGGTCTGGTGACCGAAGTGGAGTCCTGCGTCGAGCAGGTCCTTGATGCCGATACCGGCAGAAGATACAGGTGTGGTCATGTTTGCCTCCTTATATAGTGGCGGTTTACCGCCTCAATCCGCTTTGGCGCTCCCGGTGGCACGGGGAACACACTCGCTTCCAATCCCTGCCTTTCCGCACGCGAAAAGGTCCCTATGGGATCCAACAAGCCGCGTAAACTAGCAGAAATCAGGAGGAAGACAAGCGGAAAAGAGGGGGGGAAGGTCGGTGGGACTGCCTGGGGGCTGCGCGCGTGACAGTCGCAGGTCTGTCGCGCTCCCCGACACCCGACACCCTCTCCCCACAAAAGGACATTGCGCCCATCGCCGAAGCGGGTTTTACTGCCGCGTACTCTGAATCGAAAGGAACCTTCCATGAGTCAAGCTGTATACGAACGTATTGCGGAGCTGAAAGTGGTGCCGGTGGTGGCCGTGGAATCGGTCGAAAGCGCTTTACCGTTTGCGGATGCGCTGATTGCCGGGGGACTGCCGATCGCCGAGATCACGTTCCGGACCGCGGCCGCCGCGGATGTGATCAAGCTGATCAGCCGTGAACGGCCGGAACTGCTTGTCGGGGCAGGAACGGTAACCTCGCCGGAGCAGGCGCGTGCCGCCCTGGAGTGTGGAGCGACGTTTGCCGTGGCGCCCGGCTTCAATCCGCGCGTGGTCCAGACCGCGCAGGAGATCGGCCTGCCGTTCTCACCCGGCGTCATGACCCCTTCCGACATCGAGGGCGCTATCGAGGCCGGCGTTACGACACTGAAGTTCTTCCCGGCCGGCGCAGCGGGTGGCGTCCCCATGCTCAAGAGCCTGGCCGCGCCCTACAGGCACCTGGGCGTGACCTTCATCCCCACCGGCGGTGTCAGCCTGGATAACCTGGGCGACTACCTGGGCGAGTCGAGCGTCATCGCGGCCGGCGGTACCTGGCTGGCGAAGCAGGATGCCATCGCAGCCGGCAAATGGGACGAGATCACGGAGAACTGTCGTCAAGTATGTGAGTTCGTAAAGGGTCTGTGACCGGCAAACGGCTCGCTCGGAGTACAAAAAGAATGACCACCGCCGTCAACAAAGCCCGCGATTTCATCGAGAACGAACAGGCGTTTCGCCTGGGCGTGTTGCCGACGGAACAGTCGCATCCTGTCACGACGCACCTGAGCCGCGTGATTGCCGAGGATCTCCGCGCCGGCGTGCGGCAACTGCTGACCGTCGACCGTGACATTCTCCCCGTGGCCGAGCGCGTATTTGCGGGGCAGGAATACGCGGCCCTGGTCAACGCGTTCGAATCGGCCCTGCGCCAGGGCCGTAAGATCATCTTCACTGGCTGTGGGGCCACCGGGCGACTCAGCATTCTGCTCGAAGCCGCCTGGCGCGCCTTCTGGCGCGACAATCCGCAGGCGTGTGCTTCCGTGGGCGCGCGCTGCCCGGATATCGAAGAACGCGTACGCAGCGTAATGGCCGGGGGCGACTTCGCTCTGATCCGATCGGTCGAAGGCTTCGAGGACTATCCCGTCTTCGGGAAATACCAGCTTATCGAAGCCGGCGTGGCCGCCGGTGACGTGGTGGTGGCCATCACGGAGGGGGGCGAGACCCCCTTTGTGATCGGGACGGCCTGGCAGGGATTGGATTCAGGGGCGACGGTTTTCTTCGTGTTCAACAATCCGGCCGACCTGCTCTGCCAACACGTCGAGCGCTCGCGTGAGGTGGTCGAGGATGAGCGGATCACGAAGCTTGATCTCTCATCCGGACCGATGGCTATTGCCGGGTCAACGCGCATGCAGGCTACGACGGCCGAACTGCTGGTCGTCGGGGCGGCCCTCGAGACGGCCCTCGATCGCCTGATCGATGACGGTGGCGGGCTTGGACTGCAATCCGATCGCGCCAGCCAGTTCGGCACGCTGCTCGATGGTCTTTCAACCGATGAAGGCATCGATGCGCTGTGCGACTGGGTACAGGTCGAAGCGGAGACATACGCGGCGGGTGGGCGGGTGACCTATGCTGCGGATGACATGCTGCTCGACGTGATGACCGACACCACCGAGCGCTCACCCACGTTCAGCCTGCCGCCGTTCCGGCCGCAGGGCGATGACACGGCGGCCGTATCGTGGGCCTTTCTGAAGGACCCCGGCCGATCTACCCCCGAGGCTTGGCGTCACATGCTGGGACGTGATCCGGTGGGGTTGACCTGGGAAAGCGACCTATACCGGGATCTCGGGGCTCCCGAAGGCCTGGTGTCAGCGCCACCCGCACTCGGGCCGGATGCCGTTCTGCGCTTCCGGATCGGGAAGGAACATGATGCATCGCGGACGGACGCCCGCCCGGCTGTCCTTGTGCGGCTGCGGAGCCAGGGAAGGACTGCTCCCGTGGCGCTTCCCGACGAAGACGCTTATGATCGCGTGGTCGATATCGCGATTCCGTTTGACCGCCCTGTGGAGACGAGTCCGTTGCGGCTGTGGGAGCACTTGGCAGTGAAGCTGGTGATGAATACCGTATCCACGGCCACGATGGCGCAGTTGGGGTACGTGGCGGGCAATTGGATGGTTCACGTGTCGGCCTCGAACAAGAAGCTGATCGACCGCAGCATCCGGCTCATCGCCTCACAGACAGGAATGTCCTACGACCATGCCTGCCACGAACTCTTTGTCACGCTCGAAAGCCCGACCGGGGCATCACCTGTGGCGGAGACCATCGAGCGTTTGCTCAACCCGGCCGCTTGATTTCAGGATGCTTCCGACGAGCTGATGATCGTCTCCAGCTCGGACTGGCAGCTCTGAAAGGCTTCAACCACCTGCGGATCGAACTGTTTGCCCGCGTTGATGACGATCTCCTCAACGGCATCGCGGTGGGGGATGGCCTTACGGTAGACGCGCTCACTTCGCATGGCGTCGTAGGCATCGATGACCGCAAAGATCCTGGCCCCCATGCAGATGTCTTCTTCCTTCAGCCCCTGTGGATAGCCGGAGCCGTCCCAATGCTCGTGGTGCTGGTAGACCACCTGGGCGGTGTCCTGGAGGAACTGGCTGGAGCGCAGAATGTCGTAGCCGGTTTGGGAATGGGTCTTCATGATGGCCCATTCCTCGTCGGTCAGCGGTCCCGGCTTGAGGAGGATGTTGTCCGGTATGGCAATTTTGCCGATATTGTGCAGGAAGGCGCCACTGGCCACCGTTTCCTGTTCCTCGCTGGTCAGGCCCAGCTCTTGCGCCAGGGCCACGGCCAGCTCGCGCACGCGCTTGCTGTGCTTGCCGGTCTGCTCCTCGCGCGCATCGAGCATGCGCACGAGCGCGTCGAGCGTGAACTCGTACGATGCCTGGACATCCTGCAGCGAGGCGGCCAGCTTCGCGCTGCGTTCGCGGACCATGCCTTCGAGATGGGCCTGGTAGCGGTCGTTTTCGATTTTCAGGTCACGGTACTCGCGGGCACGGCTGATCAGGGCCAGGAGCTGGCTGCGCTCAATCGGTTTCTGGATGAAGTCGTAGGCGCCCTCGCGCAGACACTGGATGGCGTTGTCGACCGTGGCGTGGCCGGTCATCACGATCTT
>JADHWE010000080.1 GCA_016783675.1 Kiritimatiellia bacterium | reverse complement strand
GCCGAATACATGAGCGGCATCTTCCGCAAAACCACCGGCCGCACCCCGCTCAAGTACCGCACCTGGGTTCGGGCGATGTGAGGGGTAGGCCGAGCGCTTCCCGTTTTCCCTGGCATTTTCGAGTCACCTCTGAGGCTGACTCCGCTTGCGCTCGTCGGTGTCAACGGGTATACATATCGAGAATGAAGAATCCGATGGACCGACAACTTGAGAAGCGCCTGTCGCAACGCGCGGTCGAGATTGGCCGCGAGGGGGATAAGGCGGGATTTGAGGAACTCATTGAGTTTCTGAGGTGCTCCTCGTCGAATGTCCGCCGGCTGGCAGCGTCCGCACTGGGAAAGCTGGCATGGATGGGGGTCGACCAGCCTGCGGCAGTGACGGCACTGGCACCGATTGTCCGGAGCGACCCCCACGCACAGACACGTCAGTATGCCATCAAGGCCCTGAAGGCCTACGGGGCGGCATCTCAGGGCTGCCTCGATGACCTCCGTGACATTGCCGCGAATGCCGGGGAGAAGGAGTATCTGCGCCGGGACGCCGAGGCGGCAGTGCGTTTCATTGAAGAAGCCGTGCAGATTGAGTCCGATGGTTCGCGCCACCGCTGCCAGCGCTGCCACGTAGATGTCACTGCTGAAGAGTTTGCCCGTGCCAGCCAGGCCTTTCAGCGCACCTTCTGCGACCGCTGCTTCGATGAGACCTTTCTGCGGCGACGCAACTTCGAGACCGAGGTGGAGCTCAGCAAGACCGTTGAGGCCAATGACGGCACGGTTGTGCAATCACAGGGAGAGCGAAAGATTGCAGAGTGGCTCACCGCTCACGGACAGGCCTACCGCTACGACGCCAAGTATCGCATTATTGGCGAATTCCAGATTCGCCCCGACTTCTACCTGCCCGAACTCGACGTCTACATCGAGTACTGGGGCCTGAGCACGCCGCAGTACAAGATGAGCATGTACAAGAAGCAGATGCTTTACCAACAGGAGGGCAAGTGCCTGATCTCGGTCTACCCCAAGGATCTCCACTCCCTGGATGCCCTCCTCGCCTCCAAGCTGCATTCGTTCGGATATGTCCCCCAGCCCTGGACGAGCGAAGCGGAGTCAGGCGCGATAATCGAGGCATTCCCCGGCGAGCGGCGGATGCTCAAGGATCTGGTGCGCCAGGAGATCGACTTTTCGATGACCGCTCAGCGCCGCGGGCTGCCGCCCCCGCCCCTGCAGAAACCGTGCCCCGGCGATGTCCCCCGCATCGACCTGCCGGATGGCGAACACGCGCTCCGCACATTGGCGCGCATGCCGGTTGGCGAAGCAATCCTGCGCCGGCAGAGCGTGCGCGACTTCGCGGATACACCCCTCAGTCTCGAAGCCCTGTCCGCCCTGCTCTGGGCTACCCAGGGCGTGCGGAAGGTGCTCGGACCGGGCTGTGCGTTGAGGACAGTCCCTTCCGCCGGTTCCCGGCACACGTTTGAGACCTATCTCGTGGTCGAGCGGGTTACAGGTCTCGCGCCTGGCCTCTACCGCTACCTGCCCTTCGATCATCAACTGGCCCAGCTCTCGCGTGCTGACGGGCTGGGCAAGGAGGCGGCCGTGGGATGCCTCGGCCAGCACTTCGTCGCCGATGCGGCCGTTACCTTCTTCTGGACCACGTTGCCGGAGCGCATGGAGTGGCGATATGACCGTGCCGCACACAAGGTCATTGCCATTGACGTCGGCCATGTTGGCCAGAATCTCTACCTCGCCTGTGAAGCCGTCGGCGCCGGCACCTGCGCCATTGCCGCCTACGACCAGGAAGCCTGCGACTGTCTTCTCGGCGTGGACGGAGTTGACGAGTTCACCATCTACGTGGCGCCGGTGGGCTGAGCCGGGGCTCCCGTCCATCCCACGCTCGGCTTGTGGATCACTGGGACGGGACGTTGATTCCCATGCCTTCCTTCTGCAGTATGGGCACCAGCGCTTTCGCCCAGGCGGCGTAGCCGGCGGCATTCAAGTGCAGGCGGTCACGTCTGTAAAGGGTCGTGTCCTGTGTTCCTTTGACATCTAGGAATACGTGGTTGATGTCGCCGTGAAACACATGTTTGTCATCCGCCAGCTGAGGCAGCATGGAATTGACGGCATTCACTCGGTCACTCTCCTCGCCCGGTTTGCGGGGAAAGACTGAGAAGACGAGAATCTTCGCATCCGGAAGGCGGGTGCGCAGGTCTGCCACAACCGCTTGAATCCCGGTAAAGATGTCCTCCGGTTTATCCGGGGTGTACCCTTTCTTTTGCTGATGCATATGATTCGTGCCGATCAACAACGTGACCAACCTGGGGGAGATCCCATCGACTGCACCATGCTGAAGACGCCAGAGAACGTTCTGCGTACGATCGCCGGGGAAACCAAGATTCAGAAGATTCGCGACCTTCAATGCGTCAGGATGACGACTCCACGCGTGCGTAATCGAGTCGCCGATCATCACGACGTCGATGTTACCCGCTTTTGCCTCCGCCAGTTTCTCTTCGTGCAGCTTCGGCATGAATTTCTTCAGTCGCGACGGCACAGGGATGACCGTTGACGGCCCATCACCGGCAAAGCCGCTGAAGGCCAGACCCAGTAGGAGGGTGATTAGAATGAACCGTGTTTTCATTGTAGTGCCTTCTATAGATCCGGAGGAATCCAGTTGGGAATCCCGCGTTCCTTCAACTGTTTCTCGTAGCGGACGGCCTGCGGGTTCACATCGGGATAGGGCTGGTCTTCGTTCACCATCAACGGCACCGTTTCCGCCCACCATTTGTGGTAGGACTTCCGCAGGCGCTGCATCACTTCCGGATGCTCGGCGGCAACGTCCGTGGCCTCGAACGGATCATTCTCGATGTCGTAGAGCTCATCGCCGACCAAGCGCCATTTCCGGGTTCGCACGGCCCACTTCCCTTTCTTGTCCCGCGAAAGATTCGGATCTTCGTTCTTATTCCAACGCCCAACATGCGTGAACAATTCGCGGTCCGCCCAGGCGGCATTCGGGTTCTCCAGTAGCGGCAGCATCGATCGTCCATCAATTTTCTGGATGCCATCCGGGATCTCTACTCCTGCAAGTTCGCAGAAGGTCTTGTAGAAATCGATGTGCGCGCACAGGGAATTGATATCCACCCCTTCGCCCAGCACGCCTTTCCAGCGCCAGAACGCAGGCACGTGGCTTCCTCCCTCAAAGGCAGAACACTTCCCCGACTTGAATCCCGCCATGAACATCTTCTGGGGCTTGCCGTCTTTCTTGCCGCCGCGCCCCGCCTGGCCGTTGTCGGTCATGAAGATCACCAGCGTGTTCTCCCAGGCATCCCACTCGTCGAGCTTCTCCATCAGCAACCCGAAGTTGTCGTCAATGTTCTCGATCATCCCGTAGCGTCCGGCCGTGTTCTGATCCCAACCCGCATCCAACCAGCGTTTCTTGTACTTCTCCGGCGCAATCATCGGTCCGTGGGGGGCGTTCGGAGAGATGTAGGCAAAGAAGGGCTTCTCGGCCTCATGCTGCTTCTTGATCCAGCCCAATGCGGCCTGGAAGAAGACATCCGTACAGAACCCCTTGGTCTGAACAATCGTGTCATTGTGAAGCAAAACGTTGTCAAAGTACTTTCCAGGCATTTCCCGGTTAGGCGGAAAATCGCCGCAGCTCCCCCTGAACTTCTGGCCAATGCCGCCTGCGCCATGAATGAACACCTCGGTGAAGCCGCGATTGTAGGGCTGATACTCATCCTCATCCCCCAAATGCCATTTGCCGAAGATGCCCGTTTCATAGCCGCTCTTCGCCAGTAGTTTCGCGAACGTCGTCGTCGACAGCGCCATGCGATCCCGCTCATGGATCGTATGCGTGATGCCGTTGCGAAACTCATGCCGTCCGCTGAAAATCGCGGCGCGCGTCGGCGCACAGGTCGGGCTCACATGGAACTCACGGAACCGCGTCGATACGTCATGGAACTTGTCCAGGTGTGGCGTCTTCAGGATCGGATTGCCCATGCAGGAAAGATCCCCCATCCCCTGATCGTCGGTCATCACCAAAATGATGTTGGGACGGCTTCCTTCCAGGGGCATGTTTTCCCCGATGGCCTGCATGCCACAAAGCAGTAGAGCGCCTGCACATAGTCCTATCATCCGCATCGTCTGTTCTCCGTTATCTTTCGTCATTCTCCAAATCCTTCTGATTCTCGGTCCAGGGCAGACCTTTCCACCTCATCAGATGTGATGACGTAGCATCCTGAACCAACCTTTATGAGGGCTGTTTCGTTCTCCATTCCCAGGAGCTTAACATGATCCGCCTTGGAAAGCGCTTTCCCATTCACCGTGACATCGCCGGTCGATGCTGCAGGCACATAAACGGTCGCAGTTGCGTTGGCAGGAACGGTGACTTCCATGGTCAGTCCATCATCCTCGCGCTGCCAGTTGCTGACGATGCGTCCGTAGGGGGAATCATGGTGCGTCTTTACCCAGGTCAGATCACCGACGATGGCGGGTTTAATAATGACATTCTTGAAACCGGGCGCAGCCGGGTCGGTCTGGATGCCCCCCAGCCCCTGATAGAACCAGTTGTCCGGAGAGGTAAAGCAAGAGTGAACCCGCGACCAGTAGCCGTTCCACTGTTCCCAGAGGGTGGTTGCGCCTTGTTCGAGCATGTAGCCCCAGCTCGGATAGGTGGTTTGATTGAACATGGTGAAGATCAGATCATCCCGGCCGATCTCACGCAGATATTCCATCATGAAGTAGGTGCCCAGCATCCCGGTATCGAGATGTCCGTCTTTCTTCACGAGGATATTCTCTTCGAGCTTCTTCAGTAGTGCGGGACGCAGGTCCTCGGGAGTAATATCGGTCATCAACGGCATGACGTAGTAGGACTGTTCGTCGATCACATACTCCTGCTTCTTGGCGTTATATAATGCCGCGTGCACCTTGGGGCGGGCCTCCGTCAGCAGCTTCCGGTAGCGCGCCGCGTCGTCGGTCTTGCCGAGGACATCCGCCATCTTCGTCAGCAGTTCGATCTGGTTGAGCCGGTAGCCGTTGTTGAATACCTCGGCGGCTTCGGTCGATGGATGGTTCCTGGAATCCATCCCGCGTCCTGGTGGCACCCAGTCGCCGATGAATCGTCCATACTTACGTAGAACGCCCTCCTGGCATTGGGTCTCGATAAAGTCCACATACCTGCGAATCGCATCGTAGTTCTCCTCCAACACACGCAGATCGCCATAGTAGAGGTAATGGCGCCAGGTGATGGCTGAAAGCGCACCTCCCCAGCCCGGACCGCCGCTGCCTTTTCCGAACGGGGCCGAGTGCTTCAGATTACCGTCGTGACCTTGCACAGAACGCCAGTCAGTCAACCATTTTCGATAATAACGGTCGGCGCGAAAGTTGCTCATAAAGCCCTCTGTCGCCACTTGGCCATCGCCATACCCCATGCGCTCACGGTGCGGACAGTCGACGTAAAAGCCGCCGAGATTCAGGCATCGCTGGGTCCACTTGTTGACACGATGTATGCTGTTGAACAGATCACTCGAGCACTCGAAGGAGCCGGCATCTTCAAGATCGCTATCCACCAGATACGCGGTGGCATCCTCTTTCGCTGGAGCCGAGGGCAGCCCTTCGATGATCACATAACGGAAGGACGCGAAATTGAACTTGTGCTCAAAAACCTCATCCGGTTTCCCCGCCGAGATGAATTCGCTGATCTGCTCAAAATGCTGATAGTCCGGCGTCCTCCCCTTACGTTTGTCATAGAGATTCTCCTCGGGGCGGATATCGGCAAAGGTCATCGTGACGACCGTTTCCGGTTCAAGTTCCGGCATTTTCATCCGCAGCCAACCCGTCAGGGCGACCCCGAAATCGATCTCATATTTGCCGCCCTCCAAGGGGGTCACCGCCACCGCCGGAATGGTCTCCCCGATCCGGTTCAGCGGACAGGGATGCGAACGGACCGCTCCGGCGGGAGGTTTTGCAGGAAGTGCAGCACTCCACGAATCCGTATTCAGTCCGGGCTGATTCCAGTCCGGCACCAACTCACGGGCATCGAGTCGTTCACCCCCGAAGTCACCCCACTCCCAACCGCCGATACGAACCAAGCCGCTACTGCGCGTTTGCCATGAGGTATCGGTTCCAATCGTGACGGACTTGCCCGCAACGATCGCATCCAATTGAGCGCGAACCGCAAGGTTGTCCGCCCAGCCCTTGCCAAGCCAGAGTCCCAGGCAATTCTTGCCGGGGCGCAAATAACGTGCGACATCATAGCTCACGTAAAAGGTCTGCGCATCCAGCTTTGAAACGGCGGGACTCAGCACATCCGTCCCGACTTTTTCGCCATTGATATACACTTCAAAATATCCCGGCGAATGAACCGTCACGATTGCGGAGTCCGGCGCGGCGGCGAGGTCGAACTCTTTGCGAAACAACGGCGCCTGGCTTGGAGGAAAGACTTTCTTCCTCCCCTTAAACAAGTCGATTCGTTTAGATCCCAAGCCTTTCTCGGTGCCCGGCTTCCCATCCGCAACATATTCCACCACCAACTCCTTATTGACACGCGGAGCCGGATCACCGCCAAAGATTCCAAAACTGACTCTGTATGGGCTTCTGTTCTTGAGCACCTTCTGCATGACCTCAGTAACATCCTTGGACACTTTATTATCCGAGGTTCGGAGAGTCGCCTTTTTGACGATCAATTCGTTATTGCCGGCCGGTGTGGTCGGAGCTGCCGCTGTGAGTGGAGCGCCTATCCATTCTGCCTTCCAACCTGTCACGGCGGAGTCCCGCAACTGCGTGGACGAAGACGGATCGCTTGGACTGAGCAAGCCCATGCGCCACTGCGCGATTTCGCTCCAGCCCGAGGCTTTGCCATCCTTGTCCCATACCATCACCTTCCAGAAACAGGACATTTTCGACTCCAGCGGCTTGCCTGCATAGGCCACATGCACCGATTGGTCTGACTGCACCTTGCCGCTGTCCCAAAGGTCGCCCACCCCCTGCTTCAACTTTTCAGGCGAACTGGCAACCATGATGTGATAAGCGGTTTGCTTCTCGCCAAACGTTTCTGAATCGATCCGCCAGCTTAGACGGGGTTCCGTCTCATCAATTCCGACTGGATCAGAGAGCGATTCACAGCGCAGGTCCAAGACCGCGAACCGTTCTTGCGTTTGCCCCAAACAGCTGCAGGCCAGACCTAGTATGAGAGTGATTAAGACTGAATTTGATTTCATAGTCTAATTCGATTTGCGTGTTTCCAGTATCGGCTTGAGAAACTGGATGAACACCTCGGCCTGCCGATACATGCCGAGATCATTCGGGTGGCGATCTTCAACCGCACCGTCTCCATCATCACCCAGCATGCCGGTATTCGGCAGAAAATAGAGATTCTGGTGCCCTTCGGCGATAAGCTTTTCAACGACCTTCCGCACCATGTCGCCCTTCTCGGTCGGCTGATCGTCATAATGGCTGTCCTCTGCCAACACGATCGGAGTGGTGGGGCGTATCTCTCTGAGCTTTCGAATAAAAGGTTCAACACGCTCAGAGACATGGCGCATATTCATATTCCACAAGCAGTCCACCACATAGACGGCCGGATCAAGTTCCGCGATCAACTCCGCCATTTCGATTTCCATCTTGCCATTACCGCAGATTCCCAGGTTCACCACGGGCACATCCAGTTTACGTCTGACCATCGTGACCGCCGACAGCCCCGGCCGCGAAGCGTTGCCGCCCTGCGTGATGGAGGTTCCATAGAACACAATAACCTGCGAAAGGTCACGAGGAGCAAACTTGGAAAGCGTCTTGCCCTTCGGGACCCCGATTTCAAGACGGTCCAGAATTCGGTAGGTCGGAAGATTCAACTCATATTCCTCACTTTGGGGTAAATCAAAGGAGGTGGTGTTAACGCGTTTCTTGGGGGTGAACGTCCGGAAATCCGCATGCGTGTAACGGAACTTGCCCGATCGCTCATTCCGGTAATAGAGGTCGATACCACTGGTCGCAATATCCGAGATATGGTCGAAGTTGTGTTTTTCATCTGAAAGCGTCCACCGGACACGAACGGTTTCAGCATCGGTCGCAAAGCGCACGCTCAAGCCGGCAGGGAAACGCCCATAATTCCAGACCCGCTGGGGTACAACCCCCTTGGCCTTTCGCGGTAAGCGGTCGTAGGTGGACTCTGTATCCTCCCAACCTTTGCCCTCGATGCCCAGCTGCTGCGCATCATACCACACCGTCTTCCCGTCCGGATCAAGCGTGCCCCCCTGCAAAGGAGTGGCCTTGGAGGCGCCGGCATTTGCCAATGTTGTTGCCCATAGGCAGATCAGAAGCAACGCTCCATACCTGGCTCTGATTCTCATGTTGTTTTCCTTTAATTGTTCTTGGTTCTGTCAAGAATCCTTGGCCTCTGGCCCCCATAACAACCCGGTCATCAGAGAGTTGCGGCGATATAGCCGTTCTCCCCGTTTTCCCACACTTAATCGCACACTTAAGCCCATTCTTAAACGCCATCCTTACTTGGTTACTCTTAAACGACCCGCTTCGTCGAAATGCCAAATGCCCCGATTAAGCAGGTGGTTTAAGCGTAACCAAGTAAGTGTGAGTTTAAGTGTGCGACTAAGTGTAGGAGCAAGTGTCTCCGCCAGCCTTCGGTGGTCATCTTTGCTCCGTCTTTGATTGAACTTTTGACAGCGCCCTATCTTGCTAACGCCCGCGGCCAGCGCGCGCTGACCTGCTGAAGCCAGTGGCGGGCGATTAGTTCATGCCCCTGCGGAAGTGGGTGTATCCCGTCCCACATCCAGTGTTCTGGTGTCGCAGCCTCGGCGGCGGCATCGAAAACACTCTGAAGTGGAATATGAACCGCGTCGTATTCCTCTGCCAGCTTGGCAACCACAGCACGTAGCTTGTCAGTGGGGTCACGACGCTGCTTGTAGGCATCAGGATTCTTCAATGGACCTGTCGGGAGAACGAAGGGATCCATGAGAACAAGGCGCAGGTCCGGATTTGCCTTTCGGCAGGCATCGAGGATGGCACGGTAATCAGCTTCGAATGCAGCGGGCGTCACCTTCTTCTGTGGGTTCCGCAAGCCGATCCCGGCATCATTCGTACCGACAAGAATGGTCAGGATGTCGGGCTTCATATCAATGGCGTCCTTCTGCCAACGCCTGCGGAGATCCGCGACCTTATTGCCGCTGTTGCCACGGTTATAGAAATCGAGTTGCGCTTCCGGCATCTCCACCCCAAGCCGGGCGGCGATGAGATAGACAAAACTGTGCCCCAGGTAGTGGTTGCGGTCGCTCTCGTTGCGCCCCCAGTTCATGTCGGTAATCGAATCGCCCTGAAACAGCAGGCGAGTGCCTTGCTCGAAGGCAGGAAGGTGGGCGGATGGTTCTGCGCCAACGCAGGTGGCAAGTGTTAGGGCCGCAACAGCGATCAAGCCGGTCGTGGCAATTTGTGGCATGTTCCTCATTCTTTCCTTCCTTTTGCGTTTTCGATTTTGGACTAGCGACCAGCGACTCGCGACTAGCGGGGGATTGCGACTTGCGACGCAACGACGCGCGGAGTCTTCGCTCGAAGCCCTCTCCCGTCGCGCGTCGGTGCGTCCTCGGCCCCCGCTAGTCGCTGGTCGCTGGTCGCTGGTCGCGAGTCCTAAACAACTCTCAAAACGCAACCTTCCGGCTCTCGCCTGCCTTCAGTTTCAGTTCCTCGGTCTGTGCACCATAGCGCACCGTGCAGGACCCACCAAGCAGTGAGCGA
>JADHWE010000079.1 GCA_016783675.1 Kiritimatiellia bacterium | reverse complement strand
GTCAACGATCCACATACTCCTGCCGCAGGAGACCATACAGAAGATCTCCGTGAAACGACCCGTCGGCGTTCTTTCTGTTCTCCCGAAGGTGACCTTCTCGCTTGAACCCACACCGTTCAAGCAGTCGCTGACTCCGGATGTTGTTCTCGTGACAGTCACTCTTCACGCGATGCGCACCCATATCTCCGAATAGCATTCCCAGGACACCGTTCACCGCCTCGGAGATATAGCCCCTACCCTCGTAGTTGACATCTGCCACGAATCCGATTGTGAATTCCGGCAGATCCCAGTCGATCGGAGCTACGTACACCTGCCCAACCCATTCATCAGTGGCTGTCTCAAAGATGCCTATGAAGAAGCAGCTGCGCGCCATCCAATCGGCCGCCAGCTCCCTGACGATCGCTTCTGCGTGCGTCTCGTCCTTCAGGCACATCAACACATTGTCGGATTCGAATTCCGCCAGATGCTCCCGGTTCCGCTTGCCGGCAGCATGATACATGGGACCGTCTCCTGCCTTGTAGGGGCGGAGGTACAGACGCTCTGTCTCGATTCTATCTGGCACATCCAACAGGAACTTGTTCATTCCGCCACCTCTCTCAGATCTTGAGCACCGACGCAGGGACTGCCATCAAACCCGCAGTTTCTCTCTCAAGAGATCGATCGGATGCGGGTAGTGCCCAATGCCTCTGAGCTTCTTCGTGTAGATGGCCTTCTCCGGACAGTGGTTGTAGCACGCCCAGCAGCCGCGACACTTGTCCATGTCGAACACCGGGCTCGGGTCAAGGTGGATGGCCGCGTAGGGACAGCCCTCCTCACAGAGACCGCACTCCGTGCAGAGTTCCTCGTCGACGTGCTTCTCCCCCATGTCCTTCCTCGCGGCCGTCCGAGGACGCGATGGCATCAGGCTGTTGAGAAAGTCGATCCGAACTCGTCCGCTCGGGCCGCCCGGCTCCATCTGCGCATCACGCAGGCGACGGCCAAGCTCCAGGATGAAGGTATCGAATGCCGATTGCTCCTTGGGGTTCGGCGCCTGCTCGTTCGCATTGCCACGGACGATCATGGGCTCCTGTACATCGCCTTGATCGAACCCCAACTGCCAGTCTCCACGGGAGTGTCGCAGTCACCGCAGCCTGATCCATAGGCTCCCACCTGCTCGCCCCACGGGTTCTCAGGATCCCCCGCCACACACGGCGAGTCGCTGCAGACCGTCAGGTCCCGGGCGACGAGGTCGCAGAAGAGCGGGTTGACATTGAGGTTCTCGCGGGACATGCCGGACAAGAGGTCGCCGCCCGCGTTCCCGAAAATGATGCAGTGATCCGCGTCAACGCCTTCGATCCCCGCTCCCTCGGTACTGAAGGCCACAATGGTATTCCTGACAATCGGTGAGGAGCCATCTCCATCGATCCCGCCCGCGCCCGGACCACCGGCATTTCCGACCACCGTGCAGCCGGAGATCAGGGGTGAACTGTAGCTGCAGAAGATGCCGCCACCGCCGAAGGACCCGCCGCTCCCTGCGTCGTTGTCATAGAAAACACAGCCGGTGATAGCCGGGGCAACGTTCTCCCCATGGCCATGGTCACAGTTGATCCCGCCGCCACGGTACGAGGCGGAGTTGCCGTAGAACACGCAGTTGCGGATGGCGCCGGCTGTGGCCGCGTATCCGTACTGGACTCCACCTCCGTTCATGGACGCGGTGTTGTTGGAGAAGATACAGTCCTCGATCGTCGCGGCCGCGTGGATGACGGCTATGCCGCCGCCGTTGCCCCCGCTGGCGTTCGTAATCGTGAAGCCCCGTATGACCGATGTCGAGTCCTCTCCGTCGTGGAGGTAGAAGGCGCGATCGCCCCCCTCGCAGTCGATGATCGTCTGGGCGGCGCCCGCCTCAGACATGACGACGATGTTGACGCCGGCGGCGCCCAGATTGCGGTTGTTGGCTCCCGTGTAGGTGCCGGCCGCAACGAGCACAGTGTCCCCCCCACTCGCCGCATTGATTCCTTCCTGAATCGTCGGCTGGTCAAGAGGCACACGGATGGTGGCCGCCGAACTCGGGACGCTCAGTGCGACCAGCGTGAAAACGGCCGCCGGCACAGTCAGTCTTCTCTTTCTCACGTCACCCTCCTTCTCGGTTCCCCAGGCTCATTCCCCGATTCCGCACTAGCTGCGATCGCGGTACCAGACGGTCACTGACGAGGCCAACTGGTCACGTGACTCCGCGATCGCCATGACGTCGGCATCGGCAAGCTCTCCCTCAATGAAGCGCTGCGCTTCCTGCCTGAGTTCGTCGGATACGGCAAGTCCACTCTTCCCTGTCGCATTGGTCGCGTGGGTACGCGAGAACGTCTTGTATCGCACTGGGCTCATTCCTCATTCCTTTCCGCGTATCAGCCGCCGGCGCCGGACCGCGGCGCCTCCCTACTCTCTGCATTGGACCCACTCGTGCTCTCCCCGTACCTCAGCACGAAGAAGAGACCGAGGAGCAGAAACATGCCGGCCCGGAGAAACCGCCAACCGTCACCACTCTCCCCGATGGAGGTACCCAGGTAGATCCCTGAGCCTACGAGCGTTCCCACGCCGACAACGAAGAGCAACCACCTCAATCCCTTGGGCATCATGGACTTCCCCTTTGTTCATTGTCTCCCTTCCCCGAAAGCATTCACGCCATCGCAGATCTTGACGATCGCGATGAGATACAGAACTATCTCGGCCAGATAGGCAGCGAGCCCAACGACTGGCGCGAGGCTCACCAGACTCAGGATCGGTATCGCAAGAAACAGCTTCTCGTCCAGGGGATTCACACGCAGACCGTGCCGCGATGTGTAGCTGTTGAAATCCTGGGCGAATCCCCACGTCACCTGGAACACCCAGTAGAAGTTGAAGAGCGGTATGCATAGGAACCCGGCAGCCTTCCCTGGAGTGGTGCGCGCATGTCCATCCTGAATGGCTGACCAAGCCTGATACCAGAAACGGAGGATGATCACAAAGAGGATGACACGGGCGAGAATACTGACAACGCCGAAGCGCTCGTCAGCCGCGAACGCGAGAGCCGTGGAGACGATTGCGAGAAGCCACACGCCAATCATGGTGCTCAGATAGAGCTGCTTGGATATCCGGATGGAGGACCGGCCAACCGGCTGCTCACCCATGTTCCCCTCCTTGAAGAATCACCCTAGTCTTCGTGGTCGTGTCGATGGTGAAGATCCGGCCAGTGCACGTGCTCATGCTCCTTGGCTTCATGGTCGTGAGAGTGAGTGTGAGTCGTGGCTGCCGGAACACCGGCATGTTCATGGCTGTGGTGGCTGTCATCGTGACGGTGCCGGTGCTCATGGAGCACTCGGTCGTGCCGGTGCGCGTGACCGTGCCGCTCACCGAACAAAAGCACGAGTGAGCCACCAACGAGCACGGCCGCCCCCGCCTGGACCCAGCTGAACGATTCGCCCAGGAACAGGAGGGAGAGAATCACTCCGAAGAACGGAGCAGTGGAGAATACCATCTGACTCCGGGAGGCTCCAAGCCCCTGTGCGGCAGTGATGTAGAGAACAATGCTGATTCCATACGCAAAAGCCCCGACTACCAGGGCCAGCAGCGCGGAAGTCGTGCTGCCGACACCGCCGAGTATGGCTCCACCCACGATGAGATTGAACAGGCCAGCCACAATACCTTTCCAGAGGGTAGTCTGGGCCGGCGTGATCCCATCGATCAGAGCCGTGAAGTGATTGTCGAACCCCCAGAGAAGACAGCCTGCACCCACGAGCAGGGCGGCGAGAACACCTGACGGGCCTTCTCCCGCGGCCAGAAGCACGGCGGCCGCGAGCGTTCCTGCCGCTCCAAGCCAACCTCTCCCGGACAGGTGCTCCCGAAACACAAAACGACCGAGCAGAACTGTGGCGACGAGTTCCAGAGTGAGAAGGAGCGAGACCGACCCGGATCGGATGGCTTTGAGACCGAGCAACAGGAGCCACGGACCGAGCACGCCGCCGGACACAACTGCACCGGCCAGAAGGAGGCCCGTGCGGCGTCCGAGACGCCACGGCAATCGGAAGGAGCGCTCGCGGAACACGATGGGCAGGACGCCTATGGCGGCGCCTATGTAGAGCAGCCCGGCCAGTGCCTGGGGTTCCACGTTATGCAGGAGCGCCTTGCTGGCAGGCGTGGCGGCGCCGAACAGAAACGCCGCAAGCAGGCCTGCGCCAACGAGAGAACCTGTGTTCCGTCTGTCGGTCATGAGCATCGCTACCTCAGGTGTCCCCACCGGCGGTGAATCCCGGCGTCGTGTGCAATCCCCTGGTTAAACTCCGAGGCTGAGGCTTGGCGGAAGCCGGGGTTCGGGCTCCCCGCCTGCGCGCGCTCCAGGTTGCTCTCGTTCACCCAGTCGGGAATGGGTGTGACACCCTCATACTCAGAGATCGGCTTCGTGTAGATCCAGCCGTCACAGAAATCCGCCAGCTTGAAGTCTTCATATCCGTTGCAGTACACGGCATCCTCGACGCGGAGTTCCCCGAACGGACCTCTGTCGAGGTCGAACCCAACGGGGTGCGATCCCTTTGCGAGCATGACGGCGTCGATGACGCCGTCCGCAGGATGACGCATGTTTGAACCGTACCCCCAAAGCCCCTTCCACGGAGCATGCAGGAAGACGGTCACCGCGCGCTTCCCGAGCGCGGCGAACACGTGGTTCCCGCAGCGAGGCGTAGAATCAAAGCGGCGGAACTCACCGTCGATGACTATCGGCTGGCGATACTCGGTGAAGGCATGATGAATGCCGCAGTACACGACCACCTTCTCGCCTGACCGGACTCTATCGAGAATCGTCTCCGCCCAGTACTTCTCACCGCCTCCACGCCACACCTCTCGCATGATGGCCCCGTCGTCCCGGTCCGCCTCGGTCGTGATGAAGCTCCAGTCGGGGGAATCGTTGATTCCGAGAATCCTGAACTTCGGAGCTTCATCAGGCAGTTCCTGATTCAATGTCCATGCGGCCCGATAGATGTCGACGTACTCGCGAAGCCCCCAGAAGACGGACATCCCGGCGACGATCTCGCGTGCCAGCTCCTCGTCCCACTCCGGCAGAGAGAGCAGCGAGTCAATGAGCGGCTGATCCTCCCGCCGGCCGAACTCCGTGGCCAATGTGTACACACCAGCCTCGTAGAGCGGCTCGAGCAGTGACTGCACAAGAAGTGCATC
The DNA here is from genome assembly GCA_016783675.1 of Kiritimatiellia bacterium. GTDB lineage: Bacteria > Verrucomicrobiota > Kiritimatiellia > UBA8416 > JABMPJ01 > JABMPJ01. Next base: position 4,711 of record JADHWE010000079.1, on the reverse strand, counting down.
GTGCTTCACCCGATGCTGCTCGCCGAGGAAGACGACATCGTGGTCCGAGAAGAGACCGACCACATAGTCCTCCGGCGTCTCTCCCTCTGCTTCGAGCCATGCCGTCAGCGTAGATCGGAGTGCAGGCTCGACGGGTGGAGGATCCTGCGGTTGCGACTCGTCGACCGAGCATCCGACAAGAACAAGAAGACCAATGAACACCAAGCCTGCTACCACTCTCATACGATGCCTCCCTGCAATCAGGGTCTGCCAGTACAGACCATGCCGGGCTGATGTCACAACACTTCGTCCTGCGTGTCTCCATCTCGCAACCGCGACACCAGATCAACGACGCGGCGTTCGATCTCGTCCCGGACTGTGCGAAACGCCTCGGTAGGCATATCTCGTGGATCGGGAAGTCTCCAATCCTCCCGGTGTCGAGCCGGCATCGATGGGCAGGCATCCCCGCACCCCATTGTGATCACATAGTCGAAGGGACCGGCGTCAATATCAGCCAGCCCCTTCGACGTGTGTGTGCTCAGGTCGTAGCCGCGCTCTTGCATGGCTTCGATCGCAGATGGGTTCACCCGGCCGGATGGAGCCGAGCCTGCGCTCGCAGCCGCGATGATCCGTGCGGCGTGCATTCGTGCGAATGCCTCAGCCATCTGGCTTCGATTGGAGTTCTCCGTGCACACGAAGAGAACACGGTACATGCTCCCCCCAGCTGGCTAGGTGGCACTGAGGTCTGCTGTGCAGTGCGGGCATCGCACGGCCTTGAGCGGTATCTCAGTTGCACAGAACCCGCACTCCTTCGTCGTCGGTTCCGCCGGTGGTGCCTCTTCCTCGCGCCGCAGGCTGTTCATCCCCTTGATCACCATGAATAGGGCGAAGGCTATGATGAGGAAGCTCACTAGCGAGTTGACGAAGACGCCGTAGTTGATCGAGACGGCCCCCGCGGCTTGCGCGTCAGCCAGTGTTGAGTACGGCCCCGGTGTCGCCGGCCTTCAGAATGAAGTGCAGATTCGCGAAGTCGATGCCGCCGAGCATAAGCCCGATCGGAGGCATGATCACATCTGCCACGAAGGACTTCACTATCGTCGCGAACGCTCCACCGATGACGATACCGACTGCCATGTCCATAACGTTTCCGCGCATCGCGAAATGCTTGAACTCCTTGAACACAGAGACCCCTCTCTCCTCATTGGGTTCCGACTGCCGCCCCCGTGTGCGCGGACTAGGTGGCATCCGATTGACTGCATACCACTCTGGTTCCAGCCACGCGGTCCCCGAAGCGAGCCCCGTCCGGCGATGTGACTATCAGAATTGCCCCCAGTATACCGACCGCAGGGAGATTGTCCACAACGCGAAGTACGTTTCTCAACAGGGCTTTTGTCAAGCCCGGCCGCCCGCCATCCGTGCTCACCACGCGCAATTGTAGAACCCACTTCCCAGGCGTACGACCGGTGAGTCCTTCAAGGAGAACGAAGTAGAGGAACATCAATGCGAGGAATGCCATGCACAGAGGATCCGACACGAACCACCCGCCAACCCAGTCGTGATCTCTCGCGGACATGACCCACGTGCCTTTGACGATCCGGGTCACCGGGAAGAACACGCACGACAGCAAGACAAGATCCGCAATGATAGCCGTGAAGCGGCGCCACACACCTGCGTATTCCCACCTGGGTTCGACCCGGCTCTCCCCCATCCTGTCTGTCACAGTTCTCCCTTCCGCGCCTGAAACAGCCGCTCCGTGCAAGGCCCTGCGCAGGCAGAACCGCAAGGCAATGCGCTGCTCAACCTCAGGCTCGAGCCCGACCGCTCCATATCAGCGCAGCAGCACGATTCGCCGCACCGCCAGCAGTTGTCTCATGACATTTCTCCCATCTCGCTGGAGAACAGCAACAGAATGCTACTTCGGGACTGAGTTCCGTCTGCCTGAGCTGGTCGCGGCGCTACGTTTCACTGCGCTCCGCATGTATGTCGGCGATCAGGCGACCGCCGCTCCCCACGTTCTCGGGTGCGTTCTCACGGATGAGTACGTGGATGATTTTCCTGTCAAATCCGTAAACGTCTGCCGCAACATCCGTCAGACCCTCAACCATCTTCCGCTTGAGCTCGATGCTCGGTATCCGCGGGCCATCGACGACGATCGTAGGCATGATCTTTCTCCCTCTACTGAGTCATCCGCGAGCGTCAGGGTTGGCGCACGTACCAGTCGCGCTTCCCATCCAGAAAGCCCTTGAGCCCCTTGCGACGGATGCGGCGGATATTGCGGATGACTGCTGCACCGTGACCTGTCTCGAGTTCGGTCAGTTTCTCGCATGTCTCGAAGTCGTCGCATTCCCAGCACCCAACGTAGGACTTGCGCTGGCAGCACTTCCGGATCTTGCAGTATGGATTGCCACCACCGCCCCGACACGCTGGCTTGCAGCGGAGCTTCACCATGTCACCAAGCGCGGCGTAGCACTCGTCGTACTGCGAGAGCCCCTTGAAGAAGGAAAGCTCGGAGAGCGCCTCTGCGGTCTTGTCGAACCGGCTCGTGCGAAGCTCCTTGCGCAGATCGCGGGCGAGATCAGCAACGATTCCGCGGTGTGCAAAGCAGTCGCCGCAGTACAATCCGCAGTACGCGACCAACTTCTGGGTGTCTCTGGGTGCCATCCATCCTCCTCTTGCGCTCTGCCCTTGAGCGACACGCGCCATCGTCCGCGAGCATCAGGGCCGCCGTGTATTCGATTCACGTTTGGACATGCTGTTCAGGTAGTGCTGCCACAGCATCCTGGCTGCTGCTGCCCGGTAGGGGCGCCAGGCATCCGCGGCCTCAGCCAGTTCAGCCGGCGTCGGCCTCTCCTGAAGTCCCTTCACACTCTGCACTGCTGCGGCCAGCGCGATATCTCCGGCCGGCCAGACATCCGGCCGGCGTAGTGCCATCAGAAGATAGATCTGAGCAGTCCAGGGTCCAACACCTTTGATCTGAGTCAGCTTCCCGATTGCGGTCTCGTCATCCGATCTCCCGACATCTTTCAGATCAAGCTCTCCGGATCTGATCGCGTCAGCAACATTTGCACAGTACGTGGCCTTCTGTCGGGTGATGCCGAGTGACCTCAGAGAAGTGACTCCCGCCGCGAGAACCTCGTCCGGTGTCAGCGGCGCGAGATTATCAGTAAGTCGGCGATACGCCGCATCCGCCGAGGCAAGTGAGACCTGTTGCTCCAGGATGATGCGAATCAAGGTGACGAACCCCGGCTTCCTCCCCCAGAGTGGCGGGGTGCCGTCGTCTCTCAGGATTCGCGCCAGGTCCTTGTCTCTCACCGCCAACAAACCCGCGGCTTCAGCCAGGCGCTTCTTGGTCAGAGCCGCAGACATGTTTCGCTTCCCAGCCATTCGATGGAGCAGGCCTTCTCATGATCGGTCTATGCGATGCCGACTTCCCTGAAGCCCACGCGTCCGAACAGGATCTCTGAAGGTGTGTTGCCCTCTGTGATGACCGCCCTGACTTCACGATGGCCACGATCGCGGATGGCCTGCAATACGGCCAGCAGCAGTTCCTTGCCCACGCCGCGATTCTTCCATTCCGCATGAGTCATCACGTAGACAATGAATGGCAGCTGCCTCTCGTCCCAGTCGCCGGCAAGGCAGGCGCCGACCAGCACGGAATCCACAAGTGCCAGACGGGACTCGCTCAGCAGTGGTTGCCCCCCGCGCTCGCCGGCCAGGTACGCTTCGATCTCGCCTACCGCGTCCTCAAGCGTTTCACCCTCGTCGTCGATCGTACCCCGATAGGATTCGATCATGAGTCCGGCCAGCGCGCTCAAGTCCGTGGATTCGACCGCCCTCAAATGAACTTGTGCGACAGTTCCGGCCGAACTCCGCGGATCAAGATCAGACAGGTCCAGGAAGTACTCCCGGCGTTTGGTCATGAACTCTCCTTCGCGGTTTCTTCCGCGGGCGCTGTGGTGTCCTTCCTCAACACTTACAGGTGGATGCGAGCGCTAGTTGGTCGGCGACGGTGAGTGAACCACCTCAAACCGGTAGTGCCCAGTAATCGGGAAGTCGAAGATACTGTCCTCGATCTCGGGCCCCCAACCAATGTTGTGCACGATCAATGGCCTCAGTGCGTCAGATGAAAGCCAATTCGTCACAATCCCGATGTGAGGCAGGTTACCGGGCAGCATCCACGTGACGAGGTCGCCGGGCTGATAGTCCGCCGGGGTATCCGTCACGTCGAGCTCCTTCCCATGACGCCTGAAGAACACCTGGAGATTCGGCACCCTCCGATGGTCGATACTGGGATCCGGCGCCGTCTGACCCCAGATGTCGGGATACTCAGAGAAGGCCGTGAGCATGTCTTCGTGCACCTCTTGCTGAAGATCAACTCCGAGTACTCGATATGCGCGCACGACCAGGTCCGTGCAGACGCCCACGCTATCAGGGACGTCGCCCGAGGGATAGTCGATCGACTGATAGGACCCATCGTATCGTACTCGGTGTTCGGTCCGCTCGATAGCAGCGTCGATGAGGCGCTCGGCCCAGTTGTGCTCAGGGGTGGGCTGCGCAAGCACGGGCGCTGCAATCCAGCACGCTACGAGGTACGCTAGTGTAGTGTCCCATGTTTATCTTGACAGTATATTGGGGACATGGTATCCTCGGTCGCAACGAGAGGAGGGTGCTTATGTCCCGGGGTCCGAATGCAGTAGCCGTCACGTTGAGCGACGAGGGCCGCGCAGAACTG
>JADHWE010000078.1 GCA_016783675.1 Kiritimatiellia bacterium | reverse complement strand
TCGAGGAGGCCGTAGGCGAAGGTGCCGGAGCCGCGGTTGTACCAGCGCCAGTGCATGGGGACGCGGACATCCATCAGACACCACGGAACCGTTCCGACAATCTCGGGATGCTTGTGGCAGGCCTGGTAGCCTTCGCGCAAGACCTTCTCGTGGCGCTTGGCGTGGCCGCAGACGTTTTCGCCCTTGCTGGTGTTCTCGTCGGTGGTCGACATGGAGCCGAACTCGGTGATCATGAGCGGCTTGTTGTATTTGCGCAGCATGTCGACGAACTTGTCGGTCGCAGTGGGGTTGTCACCCAGTTGCTGCACGTAGAGATTGGCACCGAGTACGTCGAGGAGCTCGTAGAACTCGTCGGGATGTGCGGGGTGCCACTCCTCGCCCTTGATGTCGGTGTCGAAAGCATCACCTGCATCGGGCGTCCATTTCGTCTTCGTCGTGTGGCGGTATCCTGAATCGGCCGAGCTGATGAGGCGACTGGGGTCCAATTCACGGACCAGCTTGCAGGCCTCGACCCAGTAGGGGTAATTGCCACTCTCTAGCGTCTTGTCAGCGCCCCGGTCAAGCCCATCGCCGGCACACTCGTTGGAGACCGACCAGAAGATCAGCGAGGCGCGGTTCCAGTCGCGCACGATCATGTCTTTGAGCATGCCCAGCGCGAGTGACTTCTGTGGCTCCTCGTGTACGTGCGGCAACCAGTAGACCGGCACCTCCTCCCACCACAGCATGCCCGCCTTGTCCATGGCGCGGGCGAAGATGTCGGCGTACGGATAGTGCGCGCAGCGCAGGAAGTTGCAGCCCAACTCCTTCGCCTTCTTCACCATCAACTCGATCCCCTCCGGCGTCGCCGTACGGCCCGTGCCCGGGAATTCGGAATGGATTGCCACGCCGTAGAGCTGAATCGGCTCGCCGTTCAGCAGAATCTGTGTGCCTTCGGTCCTGATCTCACGATAGCCGATCTCATCGGTCAGTGTCTCGTAAGGGGTTGTGAGGGTGGTGGTGTAGAGTTTGGGGTTGGAGGGGGACCAGAGCTCCAATGCGGAACGTGGAATGCGGAATGCGGAATGGGCGGAGCCACCGATGGGGACCGAGAGCTCTTCCTTGATGCCCAGTTCGGGGATTTCGAAGGTGACGGGAAGCTGCTCTGAGTAGCGCGGCCCCGTCTCGGGGCCAGCGCCGGCATCACCCACGGCGCTTCCTTGTTCATCGGCGGTGTTAGACTCGGAAACGTCTTCTGTGCAATCTGCCCTCGGGTCGGGACGACCCGGGGCTACTTTCTGACACCTGACACCTGCCTGCCCGCCGTAGCCTTGGCGAAGGAGGGACACCTGACACCTGATAACAGCGTCCCCGCCCTCAATCCTCGTCTCCGTCCGGAAATTCTCCACATACACCTGCGGCACAAAGATCAGCTTCACGCCGTTGATGATGCCACCGTCGTTGTTCCAATCGCAACGGATACCCGGGACGCGGTCTTCGCGCATGTGGTTGTTGACGAGCACAAAGAGGCGGTTCTGCCGCTTGAGTTGGTCGGTCACGCGGAGTTGGAACGGGGAGTAACCCCAATCGTGGTCGCCCACGTGCTCCCCATTGAGGTAAACATTGCAGGAGTAGATCACGCCGTCGAAGCAGAGGAAAGCTTCGTGGTCGTCGGGAATCTCGGGAACCTCGAAATCCTTCACGTAGTTGACGTCACCGTCATACCACTTCAGCTCTTCGAATTGACACTTCCATGTTCCGGGCACCTGGATATCCCACAGCCCCTCCATGTTGAAGCAGGGAAAGAAGGCATCATCCGCCCCCTCCCCCTTCCACCACGCCTGCTGCTTGCAGCGCATGTAAGGATCGGGATTGAATTTCCAGGTTCCGTTGAGATCGATCGCTCTTCGATTGTGTGTGAACATACTTTCTCTGCTTAGACCCCACGGTATTCCAGGGAGCATGTAGCGCTCGCATCCGTAGGCAGGGAACACCTACCGAGCAGGAAACAACGATTCGGACATCGCGGTGACCAATGGCCGCAACCGACCCTATTTGATTGAGACCACCGTGCCCGCGGGGGGGATGAACAACTCATAGGCACCGATGTCGACGGTTTCAACGGCCCTCGCGAAGCCCACACCACGCTGGTCGTAGAGAATGGCCACCCCGCCGAGTGTGCCGTCAGCGTAGTCGTCGTCCCCGGCGTCTACGGCCACGCTTGCAGGATCCAACGCGTGGTAGGCCGTATCGCCGCCTTCGGTCGTGCCGGCCGCAGTCGTCATCTTCAGCGCGGTCAGCACGTTGTCGAGATGAGCCCTGGCCGCAGCATAGTCCTCCACCGCAACGTCAGTGACGGCGTCCGAGTAGTACGACGTCAGGTCGACTCCCACCTTGGGGTTCCCGCTCAAATCCGGACCCGTGATATTGCCGACGGATACGGCGATCGTACCGACGTTGATCGCGTCGCCGATGATACAGCTCTGTGCTTCGGAGATATACCCTGCGAGATCGTTGAGTTCGGGATCGCTGGAGGCATTGCCGGCCACGATGCAGTTGTAGAGGTAGATAAGCCCGCCTACGCGATATACGCCACCGCCCTGGTAGTGCGCCGCGTTGCGCACGACCGTGCAGTTCCGGAGCACGGCGTCGCCGCTGAGGACTGCCAGGGCTCCGCCTCCCGATGTATTGGCGTTCGTTCCCTCCATGACGTTGCCGGAGAAGGTTACGTTGTCGAATCGGGCCGTGTAGCCCGCGCCGCCGGCAAAGTAGACGCCCCCGCCGCGGGTCTGCTTGGTTCCGACGGAATCGGTGGCCCCGCACGTATTGTCGCCAATGTAGGAGTCGATAACATCGAGATCGCTATTGGCGCCGCACCAGATGCCGCCGCCGGCAGGATACCGCCCACCCTCGCATGCGGCAGAGTTACCCTCGATGGTGCAGTTGGAGACGATCACGGCGCCGTCTGTGTGGTAAATGGCCCCGCCGTATCCCTGCCGATCGTTGCCCGCTTTGCAGTTCCGTATCGTGGAGTTCAGAAGCGTGAGCGTGCCGTTCAAATGGCAGATGCCTGCACCGTACAGCCGCAACGATTCGGCACGGCCATCGGCGAGGAGGCAACTGTCCAGGGCCAAGTCGCCATTGTTGAGGTAGATAAGCCCGCCGCCAAATTCGCCAGTGCTGCCACTGGAATCCAGCGGGAAATTGGTGAATGTGCAACTCACCATCGTGACGTCGCAGTATTCGCCTGCTAGAACGGCGCCCTGCTTGACATTGAGTGTCCCCGTGTCGTTCCCGACCATCGTGACATTGGCAAGCGAGACCGCGAGCTGATCGGACACGGTACCCAACACGTACAGGTTCAGTCCGCTAAGCGAGTTTTTCGAATTGTCGTATGCCCGCTGCCTGTCGAACTCGCAGTTCTCGACAGTCAGATCGCCACGCGTGTAGATGGCGCCGCCGTAGCCGCTGCCGCCGTTGGAAGACTGTTTGTTATTCGCGAACAGGCAGTGACGAAAGGTCAGGGACGTATTGTTGGTCGCCCAGACAGCCCCACCGTTCGCCTTGTCGTAGGTATCCTCGTTGTAGTTCAGTCCCCGAAATGAGCCATCCCGGATGGTCATGCCTTCGATGATTACCGTGGCAGACTGACTCACCGTCACGAGCCGGTAGTAGTTGTTCGAGGGACGGATCACGATGTTGTCGGTGTCGTCCCCAGTGATGCGAACGTCATCCGTGATCTCCAGGCTGCGAAATCCGACCGCATCGGCAAGGTTGTTGGTTTGCCCATAGAGCGAAGCATCAAAGACGATCACATCCCCGCTCGCACCGCCTCCGGTGACGTAGCCTCCCGATCGCTGACCCGCGACCTCGTCATTGAGGTCGACATCGGTGTTACACGAGATCAAGGCCTCGCGCAGCGTCACGACACTATCGTCGTTCGTGTTGTCCCCCATATCGTTCACCGTGATCGTTGCCGCCCACGCCGGCGCCGCACTCAGCACCAGACTCACCACGAGCACCATCATCATTCCTATCCACTTGCTCATCTCTATTCCTCCTGCTAGTAGCGCGGCCCCGTCCCGGGGCCAGCGCAGCTTTACCCACAACGTTTCTTCCTTCATCAACACTGATGAATCAACCAACACTATGTCCTTCGTTCTGCCCTCGGGTCGGGACGACCCGGGGCTACTGACTCCTGCTTGCTGGACGATCCCCTGATCACCAGCTCCGCATGCACTTCCTCGTGCACGGGCTCGGTCAGGTTGCCTTCAATCTCGCTCAGCAAGACTTCAACGGCCTTGCGTCCAATCATCTCAAAATGCTGTTCGACGCTGGTCAGGTCCAGCCAGCGGGCGGTGTCGCTGTTGTCGAATCCCACGATCGCCAGGTCGTGCGGCACGCGGATGCCCTCGCGAATGCAGACGCGGTGAATCAGCGCAGCCGTGCGGTCGGTTTCGCAGAACACGGCCGTCGCCTCGCGCAACGCGGCGACCAGCTCGCGATCGGATTCCGGCGCGCTTTGGGAGTCACCAATCCGCAGCCCTTCCCGCGGCGCCAGACCGGCAAGCTTCAGGCTCCGGCAATACTGGTCGTAGCGGTGCTGGTGATAGATGTTGGCACCGTCACCGTCGAATCTGCCGGCAAAGGCGATCTCACGGTGCCCATGCCCCAGCAAATGCGTCATCACGTCCGCCGTCGCCCCGGCGTCCGCGCCCGATACCGTGTTCACGCCCTTGTGGAACTCGGGGTCGTAGTCGGGAACCAGTACAAACGGAAGCTTCTCGCCCTGCAGATACTCGATTGCCTCCCGCCAGGCATCCATCCCGTCCAGCCAGAGCACCAGGCCATCAACGCGGCCGCGTTCGATCAGATCGCGGATACGGGGAAGCTGGGAATCGAGATCGCCGACATAGCTGCTCTGCGTCAGTCCCTCGCGCGCCTCATCGGCCGCCGCCTGCATACCGACCGTGAGCTGCGACCCGAGTGGCGACGAGGAACTGCCGATAACCGCCCCGATCGTGTGCGTGCGTTGCCGCTTGAGACGGGTGATATAGGTGCCCCGCCCGCGCTTACGCGTGACCAGCCCCTCGCCCTCGAGGATGGCAACCCCGCGCATCACGGTGCGCTCGTTCAGGCCCATCTCCTCAGCCAACAACGCCATCCCGGGAAGCTGATAGTCGTAGATCCCCTTGTCGATCCGCTGGCGAACAATCGTCGCCACATCGGCCGATTTAGCGTTGCGCGGTTGTGCTGCAGGCGCTGTCATGGTTAATACAGTACACTATACAGTGCTTGAATGCAAGGGGGAATTTTAGTTTCTTTTGAGGGGGAGGTAGTGCGGCAAAGGTCTTGCCAACAGTCAAAGAAAGAAATATCTTGTCCCCATGGTTGCCAAGCGTGACATTCGGGCTTTTGTACGGAGAATTGCGGACGAGTTTTCGCCTGAACAGGTGGTCCTCTTCGGCTCCTATGCCCGAGGGACCCCCACGGACGATAGCGACGTCGACTTGCTGGTCGTCATGCAACACAGTAAGCGCAATGTCGAACAATCGCTCGATATCACGCGCCGGGTAGACCGCAGCTTTCCCTTGGACTTGATCGTCAGGAAGCCGAACGAAATACGAGAACGCCTCCATCAGCACGACATGTTTCTCACCTCGATCCTCAAGGAGGGCACGACACTTTATGAACGCGGTCATCGCAGAATGGGTACAAAAAGCTGAAGGCGATTTCGAAACGGCTTCGCGCGAATGGCGAGCCCGCAAAAACCGCAATCACGATGCCGTGTGCTTTCACGCCCAGCAGTGCATAGAAAAGTACCTCAAGGCCTGTTTGCAGAAGCACCAGATTCCGTTCACCAAGACGCATGACCTCGTCATTCTCGTAAAGGCATGCCTTCCAAAGCGACCGCTTTGGGAAGCCTGGATCGAGGAAATGGACGCACTCACCCGCTACGCGGTTCTGTTCCGCTATCCCGGGGAGTCGGCAACCAGAGAGGATGCGCTTCGTGCCGTCCGCATCATGCGAAAGCACCGGGAGGAACTTCGGGAGACCCTCGGTCTGCCGCAGTAGCGCGCGCCCCCCCCCGGAGCTGCTTATCCGCAGATCTGCCCCACCCACCCGTTGTTCCGCAGGCAATTCTCCCGCCGGCACTCCGCCGGTTCATCATCCGGGAAGCCGGTGATCCTGCCCCGTGTCCTCAGAAAGCCCGCCCTGCCCGCGACAATCAAGTGAGGCAATGCTGTAGCCGGCCAAGGCCCAGGGCAGCTTACCCAGCCAGTCGCCCGAGCTTGCCGAGTAGCCGTGAAACTCCACCACGGCCGGATGCGCTGCTTCGGCCGCATTCACTGGCCGCACATACTTGGCATGGACCCGCGCCCCGCCCACACCCGTGAAGTAGAGATGAAAGCACTCTGCATTCGGCGCGGAGAACTCGGCCGGCACCAATTCCACCTGCGGATCAATCGCATGCATCTCCGCCAGGGCCTCATCCCAGAAGCGGTCCATATCGTCCGGACAGGGACTGCTGCCCATATACGTTTTTAATTCTTCAAGTGGTTTGTCTATGACTGGCATCCTATTTCTCCTGCTTCAAGCTGTTGTGTGTCACTCATCGTATCATTCTTCCTTGGAACACATGCTTCCCAGCTTCTACCGTTTCTACAGACGTCGTGCCGGGCACGTGGATGTCAGCCTCGATTTCTGCCGGGATCTCAACCGTGAGGGTAACCCCATCGCCCTCGCATTCCCAATCCACCCGGATCACTCCCTTAACGGACCGGTACGACACGCTTGCCCACATCAGTTGCTCGGGAATGATCGGCCGGATGGCGACTCTTGTAAAGCCCGGGTGGAGACTCCTGATGCCGCCTATATTCTCAAACATCCACTGGCCGACCGCACCGTAGGCATAGTGCGAGAAGGAGTTCATGCCTTCGTCCTGGAACCCCTTCTCCGGCGTCCAGCTATCCCAGCGCTCCCAAATACTGGTCGCGCCATTCTTGACCGGAAACAGCCAGGACGGGAACGTATCGTTGAAGAGCAAGCGATAGGCAATATCGGTCCTGCCGATCTTTGTCAGCACATGCATCAGGTCACGTGAACCGACGAAGCCGGTAGAGAGATGCCAGTCCCGTTCCCGGATGCGCTCGATCAGGTGTGCCTCAGCTTTCTGTTTGTTTTCGACATCGAGCAAATCAAACCACAATGCCAGCACATAGGCGGTCTGCGTGTCGCCTTTGATCGTCCCGTCCGGATCGACATAGGCCTGATTGAACGCCGTTTTGATGTTGGCGTACAGGCGTTCATAGGATGCGGCATCATCCGACTTGCCCAGTACACCCGCCACCTTCGCCATGATCTGCGCATCCCCGGCCGTGTAGGCCATGAAGATGACGTCATGAGGCGTCTCCGAATCGATATTGAGCCAGTCGCCGAAGCAGTGGTACTCCTCGGGCGGCAGGTAGGCGGTCATGCTCTTCTCGCGGAACGCCATAAACCGAACCATGGCGTCGTAGTGTTTCTCTAGCACCGCTTTGTCACCGTAGATCTCATACAACGCCCAGGGGCAGATGATGCCTGCATCCGACCACGCAGGCCCCCCTGACTTGTTGACCAGATGGATCAGCGGCGCAACCGGAGGGAAATCCCCATTGGGCTGCTGCGCATCGGTCAGGTCAACCAGCCATTTGCGAAAGAAGCGCTGCACATCGGTGTTGAACGCAGCCGCCCGTATATAGGCCTGTGCATCGCCGGTCCATCCCAGGCGTTCGTCGCGTTGCGGGCAGTCGGTCGGGATGTCGATGAAGTTCGCGCGCTGGGTCTGGCAAATGTTGTGGTAGAGCTGGTTAAGGCGTTCATCCGAACAGGAGAAGGCGCCAACCACCGGGGTTCCTGAACTGAGTTCGACTCCGGTAACCGTGTCAAGCGACGGTGTTCCGGGGTAGCCGGTCAGGCTGACATACTGGAAGCCGTGAAAGGTGAAGTGCGGCTGCCAGACTTCGAGTTCCCCGCCCTTGCAGATGTAGCGATCCTCGGCGCGGGCATCCCGCAGGTTGGCCTTGAGAAGGGTGCCATCCTCAAGCAGCCTTTCTCCGTAGGCCAGCGTCAGGCGCGTGCCCGCCGGTGCTTGTACCTTGAGCCGCGCAACGCCCGCAAAGTTGGTCCCCATATCAAACACAAACGTTCCCGGTTGGGGTTCCGTCAGCGCCACAGGGGCAACGTCCTGAAAGACCTGCACTGTTTCGGTGGGGTAGGGCTCAATCTTCGCGTTGATCTGGTCGGTCACGTCAACCGGGCGCCAGGTTTCTGCGTTAGCGCCCGGCAAGTCCCAGTTGGGAATCTCCCGGGTCGCATCATAGACTTCGCCCATGAGGAGATCGGCCTCCTGCAGTGGTCCGGTGGACGCCTCCCACGACGCATCCGTCACAATGCGCTCGCTCGATCCGTCATCGTAAACAATGTCCAGCTGGGCCAGTACCCGCGGGTAGGTGCCATGACGTTCACGCAGGTTTCCCCAACCCACATAGCCACAGTACCAGCCGTCCGCGAGAATGGCCCCAATGGCATTGCCCCCCTCGCTGAGCGCTTCCGTGACATCATACGTGTTGAAATAGACGCGCTGTTCGTAGTCGGTCCAGCCGGGGGTGAAGGAATCCTGCCCGACACGTTGTCCGTTCAAATGGATCACGTAGAGGCCCAGGGCCGAAGCGCGCAAGGTGGCCTTGCGGACCCCGGGTTTCAGGCTGAATTCCCTCCGCAGGTATTTTGGCGGCGGCAGCTTCCGTCCACTCTCATTCGTCTGTTCGCCAACAAGCCGTACAGGCTGATCGAAGCCGATCCATTTGGCCGACCAATCGGTTGCGGCGGAATCCCGGGGTGAGGCGGTAGAGGCCCTCGGTTCTAATTTTTGTACCATAATGATCCTTCGCTCTTTGTCATTCGTGACGCCGAGAGGGGGAGGGGTCACTTGCGGGTGAGTTGTACCTTCACGCCGTGTTCAGGAGCGGTTGAAAGGTCCAATGTATCGATCTGCTCTCCAATGGTGATGGTGTATGCCCCCGCTTTACCCGCAATCGTTGGCATAGGATCTCCATCCCGAAAGGCGTAGATCAGAGCCCGGAACTTTGCGGTGTTGCTGCGACTCTTAAACTTCAGATTGTGCGGCATCAAGTCTGTCTTAAGATCCATTTTGGGCCGATCGACATCCTGGGTAGGAAGCACATGTTCGATCACGAAGGTTCCATTTCCCTCATAGCCGAACATTCTCACGTAGAGATGTTTTGTGGGGTCATGGGCATCTGTCAGAATGGCGGTGTCCCCTGTGACCTGATGGTCGCCCAGGTTCTTTTTCAGGGCCGCATTCAGGGCGGCGTGCCAGATGTATTCACGCGTCTGATCATCTTTTTTGACATCATCAACGATCAGAATGTACGGGTGCTCACCACGGGCAAAAGCCGCAGTGCGGTAGGCGTAAGCGAACTCCTGTTTTCCTTTGTAGTTTTCCGGATCAAATTCAACTTCGCCAAAGTCGAGAATTTGCTTCTGAGGGCGGTCTCCGTAATACCAATGCACGAGGTATTTGAAGGGCATGTCAAACCATGGGCGCGGGTCGGGTTTGAGACGGGTGTAGTTCAGGTTCGGGAATGGATTGTCGGCATGACGGTAGGCTGCGGTGAGATCACTGCCCATGAGGTCAAAGGTGGCTCCTTTTGTGTGTGAAGCTCCGCGGTAATACAGCGTGCGAACGCTCGATGCATCCTGCCCTTGTCCGTCTACGGTGACGAGGGAATTGACGCGGCTGTGACTGTTGGCACGGCTGCGGAAATCGAGCCACTCGGTTCCGAGTGCATTAACCCGGAAATACCCGCGGATCGGGGCCTTATGACCTGCAACCACTGCCCGGGCCACATAGTTGAGTTGAAGGGCGTCCTTTTCCCAACTGGAGCGACTGATCATTTGTCCCCGGGCATCGGCAAAATAGCCCAGAGGTTCACCCGCT
>JADHWE010000077.1 GCA_016783675.1 Kiritimatiellia bacterium | reverse complement strand
CGTTGTAGTAGTCGTCGATATCGGCTCCGGTCACCTCAACGGCGTCAAGCATATCACCGACGGGGAAGCTGACGTAGCGAACCTTGAGCTGTTCGTCGATACGGAAGGCATCACGGTAGCTTTCGAAGTAGGATGCAACGTCTTCGTCGCCTACTTCAACACTGTCAGTATTGCGTTCGCCAGGCAGAAGTGCGTACTCAATGCTAACCTGGTCGGTGAGCTTGGCCAGGCGGGGCGCCATCTCGTACGGGGCGGACCAGGTCGCGGACCGAAGGGCCGACATGAGCCGGCGGATCGTCAGGTCCTGGCGCAGGTAGTCCTCGAACGTTGAAGGGTCGATCCGGAGTTGGGCCTGAAGAAATGCCAGGTACCGACGCTGGTCGAAAACGCCATTGGATGCAAAGGTCGGATCCTGTGTGATGACGGTGCGAATATCGTCGTCCGTTACGGATATCCCCATCCGCGCGGCCATGCGCAGGGCCGCCACGCGGCGCCATGTTCGATCGCGAAGGGCGGCAATGGCCTCTTCCGAATTGTCGGCCATGGGGCGCATGCCCAGCTCGAAGTAACGGGCAAGATAGAATTCGTTGCCGCTGACTTCTTCCCCGAAGATAGTTCCCTCCGCGGCGCGTTCTTCGTTCGGTCCGGCGCAACCGCTGCGAGACATTACGCTTGCCCCCACGAAGAAGAAAGCGATCGTGATGGCAAGGATACTCCACAGAACCTTGCTTCGAATGAGCTTGTTAAACTTGGATATCAGCATGCCTCGTGTCCTCTACAAAAAAGGTGCATCCCGGTAGTCCCGGGATGCACGCTTGGTTCGCTCGCCTAAAGATGGATCTTAGCGGAGTCCCTTCGGTGTGATGTCATCGGGGATGGGGTAGGGCCCGTCGTCGTCGTCATCATCATCGTCGTCATCATCGTCATCGTCGTCGCCGATGGGCAGATCGTCATCATCGTCGTCATCATCATCGTCGTCATCGTCATCATCGTCGTCGCCGATGGGCAGATCGTCATCATCGTCATCATCGTCGCCGACAACGGCGGGCGGCTCGATGGTGAAGTTGATGGCTTCCGAGAGTGTCCCGTCAGGAGCGACCAGGAGGATCGTAATCGCCATGGCGTCAGACTCATCGGCCTTGCGGCGCCAGATTTTCACGACGCTGTTCTGTACAAGGCCCTCAATGCGCGGGGTGCCGGTGTCATCGGTGAAAGAAACGTCGTACTCGCCCTTGATGTCTTTCAGGCGGACGAAGGAGTGGTCCAATGCGCAGGAGACCGACAGGAAGTCATCCGGCCCAAGCTCGGGGCAGGTGAACATGTCGGACATGATGGCGATGGCGCCGGCTTTGCATGTATAGACGGCGATCATCAGTTCCGCCTCGGGTTTGACTTCGACGGCGAAATCGCCTCCGGTGGTCTGGGCCGACGAGCAAGGGGTTGCCACGGTTAGCCCTTTGTCGTCCTCGAGCACGATGTCCAGCTTGCCCGCATCGACGAGGATGGATGTCGAATCAACTGTGAACATCGCGTTTACGCCCGCCTGGCACGTGTTGCCTTCGGAGTAGACTACGAGCGCGGAAGCGCGCAAACCGGTGCGTATGGCGGTGCCGTAGGGATAGGCTTTGCCGTCCTCGGCAGCAACGTAGCTGCTGGTGCCGGGCAGCTTGACGCTGACGTCACCTTTGAGGTTCATGAGCCTGAAAACAGGATCAAACGGGGCGGCCGAAACGAGTGAAGCCACCAGGCAGAAGGCCAAGGCCCCCAGAAAAACAGAACGGAAATGTGCGCGCATATGAAATAACCTCCAATAAACAGGGTGGTTGCGTATATATTCACCAAGAATGCTACGCGAGAGAGTGCTTGAGCGTCAAGGCAGGATTTCGGCGCATTTCGGATCAGTCGAGGGGCATATTGGTCGATGCGCCCCTGGTTCGGGGGAAGGTCTTGCGTGCCGCTTCGACGATGCCGTCGATATCGGTGTCGTGGCGATTGGGACTATGGTGGGTTAAAAGGAGTTCTCCCACCTCAGCCGCCTTGGCAATGGCCACCCCTGCCTCCCAGGTGCTGTGCCCCCAGCCGGCGTACTGGCCGATCTCTGAGGGTGTGAAATGCGCGTCGATGATGAGGTGACCCGCGCCCCTGCAAAACTCGACAAAACTGTCGGGGATCTGTCGGGCGTCGAACTCTGCGTCGGTCGCAACGACAACGCTCCCGCCATTCCACTCCAGTCGGTATGCGGCGCATTGCTGCGGATGCGGCACCGCGCACCAGGCCACACGCACGCCGTATATGTCCATCGGCTCACCGGGGGCAGCCAGCGCACCGAATTCGAGCGTGGCGTCCGCATCCGTGAGTCCCACGGGCCAGTAAGGCTTCCGAATGAAGGCCAGGAGGGCCTCTTCCCAGTCATCTTCCCTATTCGAATCCGCCATGAAGCGAATCCTGGCATGGCTGCTGTAGAGGGGGCCGAAACTGGGGAGCCCGACAAGATGGTCCATGTGCAGGTGGGTCAACAGCACGGTAATGGGGGGGAGGTCGATGCGGTCGGCCAGTTCCTGTGTGACATGACGCAAGCCGGTACCGGCATCAATAAGCAGGAGCCCCTGCGGCGTTTCAAGACTGAAGCAGGTGGTGTCTCCGCCGTAGCGCAGGAAGGTGGGACCACAGGTCGGCAGTGTTCCGCGAGTGCCCCGGATGACGAACGCATGCATGGATAGAATTTATGCCGCCGGAAGCGATTCGTCAATCGCTGGGTTCAGAATCTTGCGAAGATTCAACATGTGGCGGTAGCCTTTGGTCCTCTCTTTTAAACATCCAATATCCAACAGCCTGAGCGAAGCGGAGACAGGCTTGAGCGAAGCGGAAGCAATGACCGAAGGGAATGGCAACGAATATCCAACCGATCAAGGCAAGAGGGCGAGTGGTGCGAATGCCAAGCCCTCCGGCCTTCCATTCTCCCTCCTCGCTCACTTGGATATTGGGAGTTCCTTGTTGGATTGTTGGATATTGAGTTTGACCTTGATGCGGGGTAGGGGGGCTACTAACTTGGTCTACAAGTATCGCGAAGGGAACACATGTCTGTCGTTGGCAATATCGGGGCCGCCTTCCTCCATCGCGTGGCGAATGTGCGTCGCGTTGGTGCGGTGATCGGCGGTGTGCTCTACCTGGCCCCGCAGCCCAGGTATTGGCCGCGCACGGTACGTGAGCGAACGGCGAAGCAGGTTCTCTTCACCGGGTACGATGCACTCAGCCTGGTCCTCCTCCTCTCCGTCCTCGTGGGCGTGTCGGTGGTTGCCCAGACGCACTTGTGGTTGAGTCGTTTCGGGCAGTCCGACATGCTGGGGCCCCTGCTTGTGGCGATCCTCGTGCGCGAGGTGGGGCCGCTGCTTGTCAACTTCATCGTTGTGGGCCGCAGCGGCACGGCCATCGCCACGGAGATGGCCACAATGCGTGTCCATCGCGAGATCGATGTGCTTGATGCGCAGGGCGTCGACCCCATGGTCTACATTGTCATGCCTCGTGTGCTCGGCATGATGCTGTCGGTCTTCGGCTTGACCCTGATGTTCATCATGGGGGCGTTTGTCAGCGGGTATGTGTTCGGGTTTATCATCGATGTCACGCCCGGTGATCCCCTCCGCTTTGCCACCAGCCTGGCGCGGGCCGTGACGCCGGGTACGGTGATCAGCCTGCTGGTGAAAACTATCCTGCCGGGAATGGTGTCGGCCGCGATCTGTTGTATCGAAGGCCTGGGCGTGGAAGGGGCTCTGACGGAAGTGCCGCAGGCGGCCACGCGCGCGGTGGTGCGCTCGTTTGCCGCGGCCATTGTGATTTCGGCAATTGTAACGATTCTGACCTATGTCTGAGCAACCCGTACTCGAAATGAAGCAGGTAACCGTGGCCGGGGCGAGTGCCAATGTCACGGCGCTCACGGATGTCTCCGTGGTACTGATGCCGGGCGGACTGCTGGTGCTGGAGCCGGAGCGCCATGTCGATACCGTCTCCTTCTATGACGTGGCATCAGGCCTGATCTCGCCTGACGACGGCGTGGTATGTTTCTGCGGCGAGGACTGGCAGCGGATGGGGCTCTTCAGTCAGAGCGCCGCCCGGGGACGCGTCGGGCGTATTTTCGAGGTCGAGGGCTGGGTGAGCAATCTCAGCATGTTTGAGAATATCGCGCTTTCACAACGACACCACACGATGCGGTCGGACCGCAAGCTGCGCAAGGCGATAGGGGCGCTGTTGGAGCGTATCGGCCTGCGCGACTGCCTCGCTGATCGGCCGCACGTGTTGTCGCGCGGGGAGTTGCGCCGTGCCCAGTGGGTGCGTGCATTCCTCGGGGAGGCCGCGCTTCTGCTTCTCAACGCGCCGTTGCTCGACGTCCGTCCCGAGGACCAGCCCGTACTGATCGATCTGGTAAGGGAAGCACGGGCCAGGGGCGCGGCCGTGGTTTGGAAGTCGTGCGATGCAGCGCCGTGGTCAGGTCGGGAAGGTTTTGAGGATGCTGTGCACGGGACGTTAAGCGTCGGACGGTTACAGATGTCTAATCCATGTTAGGGAAGCGCCGGAGAGTACCGGTGATCCGGAACGGAGAAGAAGAAAATGAGTCGGCCTATCAAGTTCACGTATGCAAATGAAATCGCAGGTGCCTTCGTCATTATTGCGTTGCTCCTCTTTGTTGGGGGCGTCTTCATGGCGGGGCAGTCCCAAGGCTGGTTCGAGGGTAAGTTCGAGCTGATTGTCGAGTTTGTCACCGCCGAGGGATCGTTTGGTCTCCAGGAGGGCGGCGAGGTCTGGGTGATGAACACGGTGGCCGGCCGTGTAGTCAAGATGGTGCCGACCGGGGCGGGGGGCATGAGGGGGCGTCTCGTGCTCCAGAACCGCTACCTGCCCTTCATTCGAACCGACTCCGTGGCGCGCGTGAAGCGGAAGTTCGGGCTGGCCGGTGATGCCTATGTCGAGATTGAGGCCGGCACGGGAAAGGGCATCGCGGATGGAGCGGCCATTCCCGGCGTGAAGGACGAGGAACTCATGGATACGGCCAGCAAGATTCTGGAGAACCTCGAGAAGGACGTTCTGCCCATGATCGAAGACTCGAAGGAGATCCTCTCGCACGTCAACACCATCTCGGCCGCGGTCGCCGAGGGCGAGGGTTTGGCCGGGGCAGCCATTCACGACAAGGAAATGACCGGCGAGGTCAAGGAGATGTTGAAAGGCGCCAACGCACTGATCCTCGAATCGGAGAGCGCTATCCAGGAGACGACACGCCTGATCAAGGGCGTTCAGAAGCACTGGCTGATCCGGAAGTACATTGAGAGCCCTGTTCCGGAGATCGTGCTGTCCGTCTCCCAGGTCGACGAGGCGCAGCGCGACCGGTACGTGCGCGAATGGGAGGAGGGCGTTGAGGCAGGTCGGATTGCCAACAGCCCGGAGCACATCGCGGCCAATGGGCTTAACATGGGCTATGTCGCGCTGCAGGAAGGCCGATTGGACGAGTGTGAGGCCTGGTTGGACGAGGCCCGGTATGAGATGAAAGCGGCGGAGCTGGACCAAACCCGTGCCACGCTGTTGGACGCCGCCCTGGCACGAGAACGGGGACGGGCGGCCCTGGCGCTGGAGCTTCTAACCGTCGACGGGGGCGTTGGCAGAGAGGCGACACGGGCCGAACGTGCTGCTTGGCTCATCCAGGAAGGCCGTGCCCGACTGGCCGCCAAACAGGTCGATCAGGCGCGCGAGGCACACCGACGGGCCGCACGCGAGGCCAGGCGATCTGACCGGGTGTTTCTGGAAGGCGAAGCGGCGCGCCTCGAGGGCGAGCTCGAATTGGCTGAGGAACACAGCGCTGCCGCGGCGGCCGCGTTCGACCGTGCCGCCGCGCATTTCCGTGAAGACGCGCTCTACGGCGCCATGTGCCGGGAGCTCGCGCGGGCCGGTGCGCTCTACGAATCTGCCGGCGAACTGGAAGCGGCCTTCGATCGCTACTATCGTGCGTCGCGCAGCCGGATCGTGGCCGGCCTGGATGCCGGTGACTACCTTGTCTCCGCACATCGTGTGGGCGAGACTCTGGCGGATGATGCCTTGGTGTCCCAACTCAAACGCCTGGCGGCACCCATCGACCAGATACGTTAAGCAGTGTTTTAGGGTTTTTCGGGCTTGCATCCCTGTTGTCAGGAACCTATACTTCCGCGTTTTTTCTCCTCAGAAGGGGAGAAGTTCCTACAATGGGTGGAGTGTATCCGATGGTTGTAAAGAAAGCTTCTTCCTCTCGCGCGAAGCCGTCCCAGAAGCCCGCGAAAGCGACCTCAAAATCCAAGAAGAAAGCCCCCGCAAAGGCCAAAACGGCGCCCAAGCCGAAGCCCGCCGCCAAGGCAAAGAAAGCCGCGCCAAAGAAGGTGGCTGCCAAGAAGGCCGTAGCCAAGGCTCCCGCCAGGAAGAAAGCCGCACCAAAGAAGAAGGCTGCCACAAAGTCAGCCGCGGCTGAGAAAAAGGCCGCACCGAAAAAGGCCGCACCGAAGAAGGCCGCAGCGAAGAAAGCGGCGGCCAAGAAGGCCGCCAAGACGAAGGTGGCTTCCAAGGCGAAGGCGAAAAAGTCGGCTGCAAAAAAATCTGCACCGAAGCCTGTCGAGGTGGAACCGGAAGCGAAGATTCCCGTCGACGAGGAAGTCGATGCCGCCGGTGATAAGACCGGAGAAGAAGGGGCCGAGGAGGACGTCGAAAAGGTTCCCTCAGAGGACGAGCAGGCTGAGCAGTACGCGCTCGATCCCAAGAAGCGTGAAGAGCGCAGCGAGAAGATCAAGGACCTGATCAAGCTTGCCGAGGACCAGGGCTATCTTACCTTCGAGGATATCAACGAGACGCTTCCCGACGATGTGATCTCGGCCGACGAAGTGGGTGCCTACCTTGCTTTGCTCAAGGGGATGGACATCGAGATCATCGAGTCCGCGGACGTAGATCGCTACAAGAAGAAGTCAGCCAAGAAGGCCGCCACGGGTCGTACCAAGCTCGATTTTTTTGATGATCCGATCCGCATGTACCTGCATCAGATGGGGCAGGTCCCACTGCTGACCCGCGAGCAGGAAGTCGAGATCTGCAAGCGGATTGAGAAGGCCGAGATCGGTGTGCGGACCATGTTCAACCTGATCGGCGTTGCCGCCACCAAGTACCTGGCGCTCGTAGAGCGCCTTGAGAACAGCGATGAACGCTTTGACCGTATTGTGATCGACAAGTTTGTGGAAAGTCGCGAGGACTACATGGGGTTGCTGCCCCGCATCAAGGGCGAGATCGATCGTGGGCAGAAGCTGTTGATGAAGCAGTATACCGACTCGGCCAAGCGGAACGCCACCAGCCAGCTGAAGTCACGGCGTGAGAAGGCCATGATCAAGACGCGTGAGAGGCTCAGCAAGAGCTTCAATAAACTGCATTTCAAACAGAAGGTCATCGAACAGATGGCCGGTGAGGTCGACAAAACCAGCCAGGTGTTCCTCCAGGCCCTGCGACATCAGGATGTGTTGCTCAAGCGGCGTACCAGCAAGAAGCGGGAGCGCGACCTGTCGAGCAACCGCAAGCTGATGCGTGAGTTGGAGCACGAATTCTGCATCGGCCGTGACGAGGTAAAGACCTTCATCCAGGAGATGCGGCTCCACATGCGCCAGGGACAGCAGGCTCGCACGGAGATGGTCGAGGCCAACCTCCGCCTGGTGATCAGTATCGTAAAGAAGTACATGAATCGCGGACTCTCCTTCCTGGACCTGATCCAGGAGGGCAACACCGGCCTTATGAAGGCGGTGGAGAAGTTCGAGTACCGGCGCGGATACAAGTTCAGTACGTACGCCACCTGGTGGATTCGCCAGGCCGCCACACGTGCCATCGCGGACCAGGCCCGCACGATCCGTATCCCGGTGCACATGATCGAAACAATCAACAAACTTCTGCGGGTGCAGAAGAAGTTGGTCCAGGAACTTGGGCGTGAGCCCACCCCTGAGGAAGCCGCGGAGGAGATGGATCTGCCGGTCGAGCGTGTGCGCGCTGTCTACAAGATGGCGCAGCAACCGATCTCGTTGCAGAGTCCGGTCGGCGACGGTGATGACGCCCACTTTGGCGATTTCATCGAAGACAAATCAGCCGAAAATCCCTCCGAGATGACCGCCTACAGCATGCTGAAGGATCGGCTGCGGGATGTCCTGGACACGTTAACCGAGCGGGAGCGGGCGGTGCTCGACTACCGGTTCGGATTGACCGATGGGTACTCACGTACCCTTGAAGAGGTCGGGCGCGAGTTCAATGTAACGCGTGAGAGGATTCGGCAGATTGAGGCCAAGGCGTTGCGGAAACTGCGGCACCCGACACGAATGAGAAAGCTGGAAGGATTCCTTGAAATGCGCTAGGCGGACCTTCGGCGTCTCGTTTACCCTAACCCGCGGCTGATGCCGCATATCCCTGAGGAGAAGTACCCATGTTGTCATTCTATAGCTGCAGCGCCACACCGATGATCCTGTTGGCGATTTTTAGTCTCGCCTGGTTCGCGGTTGGCGTCTTGGCTGGCCGTGCCCTGCCGCCAGCCTCTGCCGGACGCTCGAAGTCACGGAAACGTGGCGCTAAGGGCGGTCGTAGCCGCTCGCGCCAGGCCGCTCCCAGTAACGTCAAAGGAAACCCGGAACTCTACGTGGGCAACCTGTCTTACGATGCGACGGAGAAGGATCTCTATCGTCTGTTGGGCGATTTCGGGCGCGTGAGCAGCGTTCGCCTGATTGAGAACAGCTTCAACGGCAAGTCCAAGGGCTTCGCTTTTGTGCAGATGGGCGACCGTGCTGCCAGCGACAAGGCGACCAAGGCCTTGAGCGGAAAAGAGTTCCAGGGGCGCAAACTGGTCGTGAATATCGCCAAGAACCGCGCCCGCTAGCCCTGGGAAACCAGCATGCCGGATGCCACCTCGTTGGCGGCTTCGTCGCCGTCAATGAGGCGGATAAGGGTCAGGGCAAACTCGAAAGAGGTGCCCGGACCCCGGCTGGTGACGATTTGGTCGTCCACGACCACGCGCTCATTCTGCCAATCCGTCCCCTGCAGCCCCGCCTCCATGCCGGGATAGCAGGTGGCGCGTCGGGCGAGCGTAATGCCCGCGGCATGAAGCACCACGGCTGGAGCGGCGCAGATAGCCGCTATCCACTTGTCTGCTGCCCGGAAGGCGTGAAGGGCCTCCGTAACGCGGCTGTCTGAAGCAAGATGTGTCGCGCCGCCTGCGCCACCGGGAAGCACAAGGATGTCGAAGGTGGCTGGGTCGATATCGGCCCAGGTCGTATCCGGCTGGAGCTTTACGCCGCGGGACGCCGTGACAACGCCCGGTTTCAGTCCGGCCAGTACCACCTCCCAGCGGGCGCGCCGCAGCGTGTCTGCGACGATCACCGCCTCCATCTCCTCCACTCCGTCAGCCAAAGGAATCAGGGCTCGTGCCATATCGTTGCCTCCTGGAAGCTGTATTAAGCGCGATACGGAACCCGTTTTCCAGACAAATGCGACTTTACTGCAGCGATGGGATAGGGGACAATAGAAGTTCCCTTATGGGGGCGCCAAGGTTTCGACGGGATGGTTGAAGCTATGGTTGCGCGTCGAGGACCCCGGTTGGCCTCGTTAATCACCCGGGAAAAACATTAAGTGCTGACTCTCAGTTAGCTCTCGCGGCTTAGATACCGCGACGTTCCGCCGCTGATACCTGTTAGGTGGGCCGGGGCGACGACAGCAGGCTGGTCCGTAACCCGTGCGCTCGGGGTGAAGGACGAGAACTAACAGAACGCTGGTTTGCATGGTGGCCCTGTTTGCCGGCAGTCATGCGAACGAGAATTAAAGGCGAAATACACGCGTAGAAGCTATAGTGACTCTGTTTCGGACGGGGGTTCGATTCCCCCCGCCTCCACCATTTTTCATTTTCTGGCCGGGAGGCCAGAAGACGCCACGGGCCGGAGAATCTGACGCCGAGAACAGGGAGCCCCTTTTGACGGATTTTGCGGAGGGGTTTTCCAGATTT
>JADHWE010000023.1 GCA_016783675.1 Kiritimatiellia bacterium | reverse complement strand
GCCGGAAGGCGCGCAACCCGATCGAGCCCAGACTGCTTGCGCGCATTCACGAGGCATCGGGAGGCAGTCTGCGGGAGACGTTCATCATATGCTCCAAATTGTGTCTCGCCATCGCGGGGAACCCAATGTACGAGGCCATTACCGAAGCGGAGGCGTGCACGCTGCTGGCCGAACTGTCGGCCGCCCGGCTCGCCGGCGTCGGTAAAGGCACGCTCCGATATGCCATTCTGAAGACTTTAGGCGAAGCCGGCGAGTTGACGCAGAAGCAACTTGCGGAACGCCTGGGCAAGCACCAGACGGCCATATCTCGCGCGGCAAAAGGGCTGCTGGAGTCCGAACTGATTCATCGAAACAAGCAGGGCCGCGAGGTGAAGTACAGACCCATGGCCGAGATCAGTCTGGCGGCCGGCAGCCTGTGACAGGCACTCCGCGTTCCGCAGGCGGTCCCGCGTGCGAGCCGCGAGCCGCAGCGTATATCGGTCTGACGGTGTGGCTTCGATTCCGCAGACACAGATGATTTGCGGTCGCATGGAATAGGGACACAACGCTCACCACTGCCCACATACTTGGAGGAGCAATACCTCTAGTGGGTGGCCCTATCGGTTGTCTTGGTAGTTCTTTCGGCCCCACTGCATGGGCATTTCCAGGTGGTGTTGTCCGCCGAGTTTGAGTCACGGGCGGCGCAAGGAAGAATCAAGGCTACGAAACCGTCCATTCTTGTTGGCGCCAAGGTAGGTGTTGCGGAGCTGATTGCTCTTTTCTGTCCTATGGTGTGGTGCTAAGTTGATCCATCATGACTCGACGGCACTTGTATCTCCAGCTTGCGGCACTGGGTGGGGTTTGTGTGCTGTTGTCCGGCTGCGCCAGCAGTGGCGGGCGGAAGGGGATGCCGGAATGGGTGTATGATACGGCGGCTATCGAGAAGCAGTACCCCCGTCGTTCCAATTTCATCGGGATGGGCGTGTGTGGCGGGGCCGGCACGACGGATATCATGAGCCGCAAGCAGGCCGAGGGCATGGCGGTGGCGGATATCGCGTCCGTGGTGGAAGTGCAGATCAACGATACGATCGAAGATTATGACACCAGCGTGGAACGGAACGGTCGCCTCCTCGAACAGAGCGTGCGCATACAGACAACCAAGCGTGTCGTGACCGGAATGCTCAGCGGCGTGGAGATCAAGAGAACTTACTATGACGAGCGCGCGCTGAACTGGCATGCGCTGGCCGTACTCAACCGGACGCGGGCGGGCGCGGGCGCGGCGGAAGCGGTGGCGCAACGCCTCGCGCAGGGGCGCGATGTTCTGACCGGATTGGGGCGTGGACCGGTGCATGACCTGGTAGCCTTGCGGCGGCTTGACCGTATGATCACGGAGCTGGACCGGCTGGCCGTGGCCCTTGCAATTTTCGCGCCGTCGCGCAAAGGCGAAGCGAAACGGCAGATCGAGTCTTTCAAGGACGATGTCTCCGCCCAGCGCGATACGGCGCTTGCCGGGGCCACGCTGCGCATCAGCCTGCGCTCCGCTTCCGCCAAGCGACTGCCGGCTTCGTTGCGTGAGGCGGCAAGCAAGGCGCTGCGTCGGGCCGGCTTCACCGTGGTGGACGCAAACGCCGCCGGTGAGCTGCAGGTACAGGTAGAGGTCAAGACCTCGACCCAGGTTGGTTCGATGCGGATCTACGAAGTGGCTTCCGGTTCGTCGTTTAAACTGGTAGAGAAGGGGAAGACGATCCTGGAAGGGGCGGTACCGGCCGGGCCGGCCAGCTCCAGCCGGTCGAGCTCGGAACAGCTCTCGCGGACGCGTAGCCTGGCTCGCCTGGCCGCGCGACTGGAGGCGGGCGTGGCGGCGATGTTGAACGAGGAAGGTTGAACCGTCCTATGAAGTACCTGTCTGCGAGACTGGCGATGATGGTCGCGCTGGGATTGCTGTGCGGCTGTGCATCGACGGGTCCGATCGCCCCGCTGGTCCCGCTGCCGGATCACATGATGCCTTCGCGGGATCAACTGGTGTACCGGCCCTGGCGTGTCGTGATTTCCCCCACGTCGGGCCGCTACGGCGTGTTGGAGCAGACCTTCAGTGCGGAACTGAAGCAGCAACTGGCGAAGTATGGCATTCTCAATGTCAGCACCGATGCGCGCACGACCCAGATGCTGCAACAGATGTTGCGGGTACAGGTACAGTCGGGTGAAGACATCCGCGTTTCGGACCTGCAATACGAAGTGGCGAGCGCGGACGGACTGGTCAGCGTGACCGTAACCGCGATGACCGTGCCCAAGCGCAACGCCGCAACATCGTGGTATGACAAGTCCAAGAAGAAGAATCGCTACATCTACAACTCGCAGGTAGACGTCAGCGGGCACTTGACCCTCGTCATTCCCGAGACGGGTATGGCGCGGACGATCCAGTTCCAGAACTCGCAGACCCAGACCAGCTATGATAAGCCGCACCAGTTTTCGCCAGACCAGATGGCCCACAACGCGGCACGCCAGGCAGCCCGGAGCAGTCGCATCATCCGTCCCCTCTACACCCAGTTTCCCCTGACCGGCCACGTCATCGGGGTAGGGGAGACCGCCCGCGAGATCCTGATCAACCGTGGCTCCAACCAAGGGGTACGGCGAGACCGTAAATGGGAGCTTCTGATGCGGACAAGCCGGCAGAACGCCCTCATGGGCGAGATGGTTTCGGACCAGGTCGTCGGCATCGCCCGCACGGTACGCGTGTTCGGTGATTCGTGCGTGGCAAAATGCGACTCGCGTCAAACGCGGGCGCGTGCCAAGTTGGGCATGCGGGCCCGCGCACAGGGGTTCGGATTCAGTTTTGCAGGACTGTTCGGACTGGAGTAGTATCGGAGGACAGAGGTCCCTTCGTCGCCCTTCGGGCTATGGAGGGCAAGCGGAAGTCCCTCCTTCGCTGAAGCTTCGGAGGGCAGGCGGACGTCGGAAATCGAGGGGAGAAAAGGAGTCAGTCATGAAGAGAGTTGTGGGCATAGTCGTGTGTGTTTTTGCGTGTGCGATGGTGGCGACGGCGGGTGGGGATGCCATGGCCGACTTGGGTTTCCGTGTCGGGTACCAGGGCTTCCAGGAAGGTGAGGGCTCATTCATGGGCGGCGCCTACTTGAGGCTTCCCTGGCGAAGTGTTGTGATGACCGAAGGGGCAATCATGTATCACTCGCACGACGAAGACGGGGTGGAGTACGAACTGATCCCGATCCAGTTGAGCGCGATGGTGTTTGTGCTGCGCCGTGACCTGGATTTCTCGCCCTACCTTCTCGCGGGCGTCGGTGCGTACATTGCGCGCCAGATCGATGAAGAGGATGAGTCCGACTCGGATTTTGATTTTGGATGGCACCTTGGTCTCGGCCTGGATTACAAGCTGAGTGACCGCGTGTTCGTGGAGGGAGACTTCCGCTATATCTGGCTGGACCTGGATTTTGATGATCAGACCGTTAGTGAGAAGCTGAGCGATTTCAATACATGGAACGCATCGGTGGGTATTGGATTCAGGCTATGATGCAAAGAAGCGCGGTGCGAATCGGATCTGTTCTGCTGCTGGCGCTCACGATGGCACAGGCGGAAGAGCTGCGGCGCAACACGGCGATGCGCAGCGGTCCCGGCGCCTTCTTTCCCGTTCGTGAATTGCTGAAGGCCGGGCAGTTCATTGATGCCGGCGACGCATTCGGTAATTGGGTTGAGGCAGAGACAGCCGTGACGAACGGCTGGATTCCTCGCGTTGCACTCACTGCGCCGCGCCGCGGGATTGACTACTCCGGTTTGCTCGCCGCCGGCGAGGCGGTCAACGTGTCCTCCGTCGACATTGCCGCCGCCACGAAGGGGGCCTTTGCGTCATCCTATTCCGACCGTCACGGTGTCGATGTCAACGTTGGCAAGCAGATGGAGTCGATTAACGTATCGCCGTCGCTGATCGCGATGCTGGCCAAGCGCCTGGCACCGGCACCGGCTGGATGGATGTACGACCGCCTGCCGCGTCGCCCGTTCGACGCCACCATCATCCTCAGCAACGAGGCCGAGGATCTGCTCGGCCAGGCCATGGTGGCGCACCTCGCCGAGAACGGGTTCGTGAACAACCGACAGCTGATCGATTACGTCAATGGCGTGGCCATGTTGGTGGGCGCGCGCACGGAACGCTACGACTGCCGCTACAAGGTTGCGATTCTCAACGACGACTCGGTCAACGGTTTCGGCATGCCGGGCGGCTACATCCTGATCTCGAAGGGATACCTGGACCGGATTGAGAACGAAGCGGAGCTAGCCTGCGTGATTGCACACGAGATGGCGCACGTCAGCCTCTACCATGGACTGCGCGAGTTCAAGAAACGCGAGATTCATCGTCGCCGTGATGCCGTCTTCGCCGAGCTGGATGCCATCACGGGGGATAGTTCCACCAGTGCCATCGAGGCTGATCTGAATCGGCTGGCCGATACCTCGTACCTCAAGATCATCGGGGGGCGTGCGCGGGAGGATGAGCTGGAGGCCGACCTGTTTGGCACGGCCTATGCCGCGGCCGCTGGTTACGATCCAACAGCCATGGTTGAGCTCCTGCAGCGTGTGGGTGGGTCGGCCGAGATGGATGCCTTCCGTCACCATCCCGGCATCGGTGAACGGCTACAGACGATCCAGTCAGGCATCTCCCGCTACAAGATGGCGCGTTCCGGACAGAAGCGTCTGGCGAGTCGGTTTCTCATGATGTCCGGCCGGGCGGAGCCCGGCGCCGGCGGCGCCGGAGAGGGGGCGGTCCAACAGTGATGGCTCGCGTATCATTGCTGCTGGTTGCCATGTGCCTTCTGTCCGGTTGCGCTACGACGTCCCAGTTGCCCCGTAGCGGGAGCATGGACTTGCCGACCTGGCTGACGCAACCGTCGGCCATCCTCGAAAAGGATGCACCCGTCAACCTGCACATGACCTGCCCGGCCCACCTGGCACAGTTCTGTGACCGTTACAAGTTGCCGGCCTGGGTGGTGTACGGCGTGGTGCGTTGCCTGGGAGCGGATGATTTTGTGGTGAATGGCGTGTTCCGGCGCTTCAGCATTACCGACGAATACGGCGAAGACAACGTGGTGGTGGACAAACTCCATTACGATGTGGGCCGCCGGCGGATCGAGCGTCGACTGGCGTCCATCGCCCGCGCCGTTGGTGAAGCGGATACGGAACTCGATCGCATGAACGTGCTGGGCTCCTACGTGCGACGCCGGTTCGGCGCCTTTGTTCTTTTCAGTCTCGATCATGCCGACGCCATGCAGGCCGCGCCGGAGAACTTCACGAACCTTTTGCTCGAAACGGGGGAGTGTCTCGACGGCATGGAGCGCTTCGATCGTGACTATGTTGCGGGGTTGGACTTGCATCCGGGTTGGACCGAGACCAGGGACTACTACCAGGTGGTGCAAGCCGGCGATTTTGGATATGGCAACCCGATGGCGTCGTTCCGGCGCACGGAAGAAGAGGCGATCCATGAGTTGGCGCGTAGCATGGTTGTGAAATTCAGCCACCTGCAGCGTCAATTCAGCACGGCGCGGTCGATCGATGACGCTGTGCAGGAGGATGCCGTCAGGGAAGAAATCGTGTTGCGTATGCGTGGCGTACGCGTGTTGCGTCGCGTCATCGATCCCGGTCGGCGGGTCTGCCTGGTGACGGTACGGGTACCTCGTAACGGGGTAGCACGGAAGTAGGTGGCCTGCGTTTTCTCCGCGACAGCGGAAAAAGGCTCTTGATTGTTCTGGAAAGACGTGGATAGCATCAGCTCGGATGCTGGGAACAGTGGTGATGCGTAGAATGTAAACAGACATGCTCTCGCGGGAGGGCGCAACAGAAGGAGGTCCGGTTATGAAGCAAGTCATGTTGGTGGCGCTCGCGGCGCTGGTCATGGCGACGGTGGTGGGCTGCAAGTCGACCGAAGTAACAAGTCAGAAGACGCCATTCGAGATCATGCAGGAGAAGGCGAATGCCATTACGGATGCCGGCGGCCTGGCGGCCGTGGGTATCGGAACTTCGCGCACGATGTCGTTGGCGATGGACAAGGCCAAGACACGCGGCCGGACCGAATTGGCCCATATTCTTGAAACCAAGGTAGACTCACTGAAGAAGGACTTCACCGAGGAAATCGGCGAAGGCGAATCAGCCGAGTACAACGCCCTGTTCAGCGCGGCGAGCAAGAGCATTGCTCACCAGATCCTGCGCGGCACGGTGCCCAAGGACATCAAGTATGAGACCACCGGTAACACGACCACATCCTGGGCCTTGATGGTGCAGGATCCGAAGGTCATCGCCGATGCGTTCGCGGACCAGAAGAACTCGGCCAAGGCCCTGTACACGCGCTTCCGCGCTTCACAGGCCTTCGCGGAACTCGATAACGAAGTTAAGAAGTTCGAAGAGTTCAAGGCCCAGGACGGTGGAATGCTCCAGTAGTCGGGCGTCACCAAAACAAAATGAAAACGAAACAGCCGACGCGATCTTACGATCCGTCGGCTGTTTTCTTTCCGCCCGCGCGGAGCGCGGGCCTACCTTGCCCATGGTCACGCTTACGCGAACGGTCAGGTAGGGCCCGCTCTCCGAGCGGGCCGGGCTAACCCGTTATTTCGCGTCGTTCAGCTCCTTCTCCATGTCGCTCCACGGACCACCACCTGTCGCTGCGCCCGGGACAGGGCCCGCGGCCGGGGAGGGCAGATCGGCGGGGGATGAGGGGAGCTCCAGGCTATCCGCGTCCGGCATCTCCGCCGGCAAAGGCGCGATCTCTCCGGGTTTGAATCCGGAAGGCGGCAGACCGCCGGGCAGGGCGGCCGCCTCTTTTTCCCATGCCGCCAACTCGGCCTGCATTTCGTCCAGAATATCATCCGTCTTCTGTTGCATTAGGCGCGTCTTCAAGGCATTGAGCGATTTGCTCTGGTAGGCAATATACGTCTTGGCCTTCATATCCATCCGCACAAACGCACGCATGTCGTCACGTGG
The DNA here is from genome assembly GCA_016783675.1 of Kiritimatiellia bacterium. GTDB lineage: Bacteria > Verrucomicrobiota > Kiritimatiellia > UBA8416 > JABMPJ01 > JABMPJ01. Next base: position 28,634 of record JADHWE010000023.1, on the reverse strand, counting down.
CATGGTGACGCGCACGAGCTGCTTCTTGTCCAGTTTGGCGTTCATTCGGATGAACTGCTCCAGCCCGTCACCACGCACGAAGAGCTCGATCAGGCGACGCTGCTTGACGCTATTGGCGTCGTAGCGGACCTGCTTCTCGACGATCGCACGGTTGCTGAGTCGGATGTGTTGAGCCATCTGGTCGATGGCCCGGCGGCGTGCATCTTCAAGCGATTCAAATTCGTCTCCGCTCACGGAGGTGCCGTACGAGTAGAACGTTTTGCTGACACGCCCGGGATTCATGTACCACTTCGGGATCTTGTAGCCGAGCTCTCCCGAATCGTAGGCGAGCTGGCCGGCTCCCAGCAGGCTGGACAGGTAGAACTTGACGCACGCCGAAGCGACGACCTTCAGAATGAGGGCAGTGATGGGATCGAGCATGGCGACCTCCTGTTGATGGATTCATAGGTATACAAGGGCGATGTTGAGAGAGGGGCGGCACAGGCCAGCCGCAGTTGTGTGGGATCGTTGTCCCGCAGGGCCGGTGCGTCGGGAAGGCCGCTGACGGTCTCTCCGTCGGCACGCGGGGCAGGAATGTTCATGATGACGCGCAGCCGTTCAAGGCCTTCCGGCCCGGTCAAGACACGCCCCAGGTGCTTTGCCGACCCGGGTACTTCCTCGGCCAGGGCGATGAACTCAAGCATGGGATTGTCGCCATCAAGTGTGCGGAAGTAGGTGCGAATGATGTCGTCCGCACTAAGCGTCATGATGCCCATCCGCTTCACGAGGCTGAACGCCACCTTGCCGCGGCCGTTGAGGCTCCGGTAGATGGACTCGGTGCAGCAGAGCTTGCTGTTGTCAGCAAAGTTGAATTTGAAATCGTACGGTTCTTCGAGGTGGGAAAACGCCGCGCCGAGCTGCCCAACACGATCAGACGGGCTCAGAACAGGTCGCAGAATCAGGACCTTGCTCATGGCCAGCCGCGTCAGGCGGCGCGTGGAACTCATGACAACGCCTTCCGAAACGGCCTCGATACAGTTGGCGGCGGCACCGGTCGCGTCTCTGGACCGGAAGAAGTGCTCCGAGGTGCGTTGTCGCACAGGGGCCGGGACACCGGCCAAGGCGCTCTTCGAGAGTCCCGCTGCCCGTCGCTGGGAAACCGAGCCGACGAACGTCAGGCCATGCTTGAACTCGCCGGGTATGATAATGTTGGAGAGATAGCCTTCGCGTACGGTGAGAATGATGTCACCGGGCTGGGCCGCTGCAAACATGCTCTTCAGATCGCCGAGTCCCCACTGTACGGTCGTGGAAAGCGGAGCCTTGATGAGTGCGGTCGTTACCCCGCCGACCAGGGATCCACAAGCGCCGATGCCGGTCTTGAACGCGTCCCTGGTGGTGGCGGCCAGCTCGGTAACCTTGGACTGGCGGATGCGGTTCGTCATGTTAGGGAAGAGGGTCGAGGTCTTGTCCAGGAGACGGTCGGTCTGTGCCTTGGCATAGAGTCGCTGGATCCGGATGTCGCGGACGAGGGCCCCGTATACGTCGTCGGACCGTGCGACCTTCGAGATCTTCGATTTCGGGTTGTCCGCCTCTTCCTTGAACAACTTCCAGGATGCCTCCATGGCTTCCAGGTGGTCCACCGATGTGACGGCGTGGAAGATGCGATCGAAGCTTCCGGCGGGAATACGGCAGCGGGCGTAGCCGGCGTTGAGCTTGGTCACCGTGACCGGTTCGTCGAGGAACGTGACGACCAGCTTAGTGTCGGTGTATTGCACTTTGAGGGCCGCGTTGTAGGCGAGGATGAATCCCTTTACCTTGTCGGTCGAGCTGGTGAACAGGCCCTGGCGCTTGCCGTAGTAGCTGGCGATATCCCACAGCGCCTCACGGCAGACGAGGTAACGGAAAAGCATGCTCTCGATCCGGTCATGCTCGTCCATGGAGTAGAACTCGATCTTCTTCTTGCCGCCGACGGCACGATGAAGGCCCGTGATTTCCCGGGCGATGTCCGAAAGTTCGGACGAGAAAGCTTCCAGCCGCTTTAGCTCGAGTGAGAGCCGTCCAACGCCGTGCCACTGCAGATCCTCACCCGCGGCGGGGCCGCTCAGTGTCTTGATGGCACGCGCATCGTCGCGTGACTCGTGGATCTTGTATTCCGGGCCCGCACAGCCGCATATCGTGATCAGCAGCAGGACTGGCAGAAATCTGGACATGGGCGATCCTCCCGAGGTGGCATTCGTACGCGCCACCCGACGGGATAATTTGATCACCATGGCACCGCCGTGTCAAGGGGATGCTCCTCCGCTGGGGCTGGTTGATGGTCCCAGATCGTTGAACATTGATCTGGGGGGCAGTAGTGGATAGGGTTGGGCCATTCATAAAGGAGATGTGAGTATGTCGAGTGATGTGTCCCTTCTTATCCCCGTTCGTAAGTATCGCGCATTTCCCGGCGTCTTTGCCTGGCCCGGTACGGTTCATCTCAACAGCAGCCGGGATGTCGATGCCGTGCCGCTGGAGCAGTTGAAGGATGACCTCATCCAACACGTGGGCGGACGTGTATCATGTGGGTTCGACGGTGTGGGGAAGGGGAGTGTTGTGCTCCGTCGCGATCCGGCCGTGAAAGCTGCGGAGGGATATCGTCTCGACGTACAGAAGAGCGGTGTGGTCATCGCGGCTTCAACCGATGCCGGGATCTACTACGGTGTCCAGACGCTGCGGGAGCTGGTGCGGGCACAGGGCCGGAAGCTTGCCTGCTGCCGGATTGACGACACGCCCGACTTCGCACGGCGCGGGGTCTACTACGATGTGGCGCGCGGGAAAGTGCCGACGGGTGAGACGCTAAAGGCGTTGATTGAGCGGCTGGCGCACTGGAAGCTGAACGAGTTCCAGATCTACATCAAGAACACCTTCACCTGGGCGGCGCATCCGGAGATCGGCAAGGGATTCAGTCCGTACACGCCGGACGACATCCTGGCCATCCAGGCCCACTGCCGCCTTCATCACATCCGCTTTGTTCCTTCGATGGCGACGTTGAGCCATAACGAACTGACCCTGCAGCTACCCGAGTACATCCACCTGGCCGAGAAGCCGGGGCATGGCGGGTGGGAAGGGGGAACCATGCTGTGCCCCACCGACCCGAAGGCGTTCCGTCTGACCGAGGATCTCTATCGTGAGTTCGTCCCACTGTTCGAAGCAGAGGACATCAACTGCTGCTGCGATGAGCCGTGGGAGTTGGGGCAGGGGCGCAGCAAGCGCTCGGCCGACCGGATTGGACGCGGGCGGGTCTACCTCAACTATCTGCTCAAGCTCCACAAGCTCTGCGGCAAGTTGGGCAAGCGGATGAACATCTGGGGGGACATCGTGCTCAAGTACCCGGAGTTGATCCCGGAATTCCCGAAGGATGTAGTGATGTTGAACTGGGACTATGCGGCCAAGGGCTCCCTGATGTCCCGGACGCGCGAGTTCACGGATGCCGGCTTGCCTACGATGGTCTGTCCCGGAACGAGTGGCTGGCAACGGCACGGCACCGACCTGCCGAATGCGATGGCCAATGTCACAAACTTCGTGCGGGCCGGTAAGCGGTTCAAAGTGGATGGCGTGTTGAATACGGACTGGGGCGACTTCGGTCACCGTAACCCGCTCGGGGTCAGCCTGCACGGCTACGCGCATGGCGCCGCCCGGGCGTGGTACAACGCAGGCGTGGATGACGCCACGTTCACACAGATCTTCGCTGCGCAGGCTTTTGGTGAGCGCAGTGGTCGACTGGCGGATGCGATTCGGACGCTCGGGGAGGTCGCGCCGTTGGTGAACCCTGACAGCCGCTGCCTCTACCACGCGCTCGTGGAGCCGATACGCGGACCAGCCAACCGGTTCGTGAAGCGGTTCAAACGTGTGTCGCTGGTGGGGCACTATCCCGACCAGTTCCCCAGCATGATTGAGCGGGGCAAGACCGATGCGTTGGCGTCGGTCGTTGACATGCTGTCGGTTTCAAATCTGTGGCCAGAACCGGGGCCGGCCCTGCCGGAGTTCGAGCTGCAGGCCCTGGCCGACTATCGCCTGGCGGCGGCCATGGATACGCTCGCAGCGGAGCGGTCGTTGCTCGGGCAGGCGTACCGTACCGGCTGCAAGATTCCGTCGGTCGAGCTGCAGGCGTGGGCCGACGCCATGGCGTCATTGCGCACCGGTTTCGATGCGCTGTGGCGCACACGATTCCGCCCTTCCAGGCTAGCCGACAACCTGCGTCTCATGCGCGCTGCCGAATCCGAGTGCCGCCAGTTGGCCAGATAGCGGAGCTGCACTATCTCCGGCCGCAGAAAGAACGTGAGAAGTGTGCTCAGGAATGGCGTGACAGCTACGGGGGAATGATGGTAGTTGAATGCAAGTGAAAACAGTGTGGACTGGAACGGCCGTGAGCCGTTACCGGTCTCTAACAACAAAGAGAGGGGGAGCAGTGAGAAAACTCGTAGTGGCTGCACTGGTATGCAGCATCATTGGCGGGGCCGGCTCGGTTCTGGCGACGAACGGCGACAACCTGATGGGCGTAGGCCCGGTGTCGCGTGGTATGGGTGGCGTTGGCATTGCCATGCCGCAGGACAGCATCACGGCCATCTTCAACAACCCGGCCGCATTGGGTGCCTGTCCCTGTGGGGCGAAGTCCGAGACCGTATTCGGGGCGACGATCTTTGACCCGACGGTCACGGCGCGCATCAAGCTGCTGGATCCTGCGACGGGCGCTGTGGCGACCGATTTCGAAGGCGAGAGCGGCGGTCAGGCCTATATCATCCCCGCGGTGGGCGTGACGATGGACCTGGGCGAAGGGCTGCGCATGGGCGTAGGCGCCTACGGTGTCTCCGGCCTCGGTGTGGATTATCGCGACAAGGGCTGGGATCTTGACCCCTCAGTGCCGGGCAACGAGGGCGACATCTACACGCGCCTTGAAATCATGAAGTTTGCCGGCATGGTGTCTTACCAGCTGTTGGACAACCTGGCCGTTGGCGCGGCGCTGCATGGCTCCTACAACAACCTCGACCTCGAACAGGGCGGTTCGCACGACTACGGGGTTGGCGGACAGATCGGCTGCTTGCTGGATCTCGGTGGGGTTGCGATCGGTGCCAGCTACACAACGCCGGAGAAGGCTGAGCACAAGAATGTGTTCGATCTGGACTTCGACGGCATGCAGGACGATCTGACACTTGAAGCGCCCGCTTCCCTGGGCGTGGGTGTGGCTGTGATGCCGACGGATACGCTTCTGGTGGAAGTGGATGCCAAGTACCTGGACTGGGGCAACGCTGAAGGCTATCAAGACTTCGACTGGGAATCGCAGTGGGTCTTCGCGATTGGCGCGCAGCTTCAGGCCACGGATAAGATGGCTCTTCGTTGTGGTTACAACTACGGTGAGAGTCCCGTGAAAGAGCACAACGGCTGGAACCCGATGCCGACGGCTACCACCACGGTGCAGGGCAAGCAGGTCCCGACCTTCGGGTACGAGATGCTGCGCATCATCGGCTTCCCGGCGATTGTCGAGTCGCACGCGACAGTCGGTCTCTCCTACCAGGTAGCTGAGAACATGTCGATGCACTTGGGATACATGCACGCCTTCGAGAACACTGTTTCCGAGACCTCGGCGTTTGCCGCCGTGGAGCTGGAGGCGAGCCTCGAGGAGGATTCCTACAGCTTCAGCATGGCTTGGGCATACTAAGTCAGCCGATAGGCTAAAAGAAGAAACCACGCGTCCTGCCGGACGCGTGGTTTTCTTTCTGGAATCACAGCCCTACTTCTTCTTCAGCTCATCCAACCCCAGGGCCTCTTGCATCGTCTTCTTGAAGGCGCCCTTGGAGCCGCCGGAATAGGAGATGACCCGGGTTTTCGTGATGAGCTTTGGGAGCGTGGTGGCCTTGAGGTAACGCTTCAAGTTCAGACCATTCTGGATCCATGCCTTGACGTCCTCATGCTCCTGCGCGGTGGCGAGGGCTTCCTTGCCGATAAGGGCCTCCGCCCTGGCTTGGGCCTCCTCGATCTTGGGCGGGAAGCGGTCGACCATCAGGTAGTGGTGGAACGCAGGGAACTGCGCCGGATCAACATGGTTCACGGCCATGGCGAGCCGGGCATACTTACAGGCCTTGTCAAAGCCTCGCGGGGTACGCTTGATATGGGGGTTGCACTCCACATCCATCGGTGCGGGTAGGTGGACGATCACCATCTCCACGTCATAGTCTTCCTGGAACTGCTTCAGTCGACGGTGGAGGCTGCGGCAGGAAGAACAGCAGTAGTCGGACAGCTCAACCAGGACGTGCTCGGCATCGTGAGGGCCTGAGACGGGCACCTTGTGCAGGTCGAAGGTCAGGTTGCCATCCAGAAGCTGTACCATGCGGGAGGCCTCCTTCTTGCCGAACTGGAGCATGCCGGTTGAAAGCGTGTCAGCTTCAGCGCTTCCGACGGCCTCCATACTGTCAGCGGCCTGGACCGCCATCATCTCGGGCACGACGAAGATGTGAACAGCGATCAGGAACACGAGCAGGGCCGCAGCCGTACCGGTCAGGCGTCTGCGGGCGTGGTAGAACCCGTGCCAGGCCGGGGCGCGCAACAGTATCACGGCGTACGCCAGGGCGCCAAAGAAGTGCGAGGAAAGGCAGAAGACGCAGAACTGCTTGATGATGATCCACTGCAGGAACAGGAGCCATGCAATGAAACCGATGCCTGTGAGGCTTTCGACAATCATCAGGGCCCACAGGGCGGTGCGGATCACCGGGATCCGAATGACCCCTGCCAGTATGGCCGCGGAGATCATGGAGAGATAGCCCCCCACGCCGAGATGGGCCACGGAGAGAAAAGCCCAGTGTTCCCAGCGACTGGTGAGGACCACGTTGCACTCGTCTTCGCCACAGCCGGGCAACGGCTGGTCCGACTTGACGACGGCCATGATGTAGAGCGCTATGCCGAGCGCAATACAGGAGAAGACGACGATGGCGATGCGGGCCGGGCGGTGCGATAGCATAAGTATATTCTCCCTGTCAGGACCTATCAGCGTACGCCTTGAGCCGTGCCACGTGCGATTCCTCCTCGCGGGCCAGCGCAAGGAACGTTTGCTTGAGTGCTGCGATCGGCGTTGTGCCGGCAAGACCGGCGTAGAATTCTGCCGTGGCCTGTTCATGTTCAATGGCGTGTGAGAGCTCTACGTCCAGGGCCTCCGCAACATCATGCGCGAGACGGTCGCGGTCAGCGTCCACGTCGGCAACGGCCTCAGCCATCTTGGTCTCACCATGGTCCATGTCGGCCTGCTCGATGTGCGCCAAGTGCGCGGCTTCCTCCTGTTCCAACGCACGGAACAGCTCGGCCAGGGCCGGATCCGACGTCCTCTCTGCCAGCGCCCGGTAATCTGCCGCGGCCGCGTGCTCAAACTCGGCCGCCAGCTTGAGCACAACGCGCGCCAGGGGCGCAGGTGTGATCGCCTCGGCCGAGGCTGTCGCGGGCATGAAGACACCTTTCAGGATCAGGAGACCGAACAGCACGAACAGGATGCCGGCGGTGATCTTGATGGTGCGGGGCGCGATCAGCTTGGAGAGCCCTTCGCCGATCAGCACAGCAATGAGCGTGGAAAGCACCAATGCGGCTGAGGCGGCAAGGAACACGGTCCATTTGCTCCCGTCGGCTGCCGCCGTCCGCGTCAATGCGGCCAGCTGCGTCTTGTCTCCCAACTCGGCGAGAAAGATAAGCAGAAAGGTGCTCAGAAAGAGGCGGTAATCCATCACTCCACTCCGGGTTGCATTTATCAAGGATAGTGGCGACGGCATCTGCATGCAAGCGTCGGCAAGGGCCGTTACGGCAATGACCACGGGGCGCGCATGGGACGGGAACGCATGGCATTGGCCTCGTCATCGTTGATAAAGCACTCCTCGGCAGGGTCCCATTCAAGCGGGCGCCCCAGTCGTATCGCGATATTCCCGATATGGCAGACGGTGGCCGAGCGGTGGCCGATCTCGGGTGGACAGATGGGCTGCCGCCGGGTCCGCACGCAGTCGAGGAAGTTGCCCATATGATCGTCGCTGCGGTAGAGGCGCACGTCTCCATCCTTCAGAGTGACGTGGTTAAGAGCCTCGGGCACGGCCTTGAAATGACCACGGCCGACCGTGAGGGTTCCTTCCGTTCCCGTGAAGCGATAGTGCGGGCCGCCGGTTGTGCAGCGGACGACCACGCCGTTGGCGTATTCCCAGACCACGTCCACATCGTCGGGCGTGTCGTAATTGCCGTCGGATGGGAACGTGCCCGTGCCCTGCACGCGCACCGGACCGGAGGTGTCGGCATCGAGCGCCCACTGAACGATGTCGAGGTTGTGTGCCCCCCAGTTGGTGATCTGCCCGCCCGAAAAGTCGGAGACGAAACGAAAGGCATAGTGGCAAGTATCCTCGCGGTAGGGCCTGAACGGCGCCGGCCCCAGCCACATCTCGTAGTCCAGCTCCGGGGGAATCGGCTCAGGTTCGCCCACGGTCTCGCTGATGCGATTGTTCTTGGGGATGCTGATGTCGACCGACTGCAGCGTCCCGAGATAGCCGTTGCGGATCAGGTCGCAAGCGTGACGGAACTCGCGACTGGAGCGTTGCTGACTGCCGGTCTGGCAGATGCGGCCGGTTTCCGCAGCGACTTCGCACAGCCGGCGTCCCTCGGCAATGGTGAGCGTCAGAGGCTTCTCAACATAAACATCTTTGCCCTGCTGCATGGCGTCGATGGCCTGCCAGGCGTGCCAGTGGTCGGGGGTGTTGATGAGAACGGCGTCGACATTCGGGCTACGGTTCAGCTCGCGGAAATCGGCAAAGCACTCGCAGGAGTGTTCGCCGCGGACCTCGGCGACGCGTGCGGCGGTTGCTTCAAGATGGCTCGCGTCGACATCGCACAGCGCGGTGATGGCCACGTCTTGGCGTGGCAGAATGTCGTCGAGCGTGAAGTTGGCGATCCCGCCCGTTCCGATGAGTCCCAGTCGAACGGACGCATCGGTGTGGTCACTCGAAGCCGCCGAGTCACCCACCTCGGGTGCCTGCCAACCATAGGAGCGTGTAAGAGCCATTGTCAGTGATCCTTCAGGAGCGTGTTGAGTGTGGTAGCATCCTTGAGCGTATGGGCTGGATCGTCGTTCATGGAGAACTCCAGGTAGAACCAGTGTTCACGGTCGGTGTCGCCGAGTGCAGCCAGGTAGGCCTGCCAGCAGTCGACGCCTTCCGATAGGAGACGACGTTCGATCTGCATCTTCTCCTCTGCGTCCGCGCGGGCCAGCCAGTGAAACGTGTGGATATTGCGGATCCAGGGAAAAAGCGTCTTGATGCCCTCTACGTTCTCGTCAGCGGAGGCGCCGTGGATCGGCTGCCAGTAGGTCTGCACACCCTCCATATCCACGGCTTCCATCAGCTCGCGTGTGCCGGCCACGCTGCTGGTCAATGTGCCGCCGTGAAACTCGAATGCCAGCGCTATGCCGCGCGCAAAGGCGAGCTCAGCAACCCGGCGTGTCTCCTTCACGATTTTCTCGACAAAGGCGGGTGCTGCTTTGTCCCGGTCACAGTTGCCGGCCCATACCCGGATAAGCGGCACGCCGAGGGCGTCGGCCGTATCGAGAACGTCTTCGAAGCGCAGCCCTTCATCTTCGCTGACACCGACCCGATAGTAGGATCCATACGACGGGCAGAGCAGCCCGGCAGCGAGGGTCTTGTCGAGAACGTCCTCGGCCAGTTCGATGTCACCATGTGGCACGTGCACATCGCCGCCCCACTCGATGCCTTCCAGCCCACACGTGACGGTGAGATCGATGATCTCATCGATCGAGAGCTGCCGATGCGTGATGGAGCAGATGCCGGTTCTGAACATGCTGATGCTGCCTTTTCTGAACGTGAGGGTCGAAGTCTACGGCCTGCTGGAAATCCGTCAAGATTCAAGCTGAACCAGAACACGCTTGCTGTCGAGGGGCTCGTTCTGTCACCATGGTGACAGCATGATTAGAGGAGGACATTGATGAGCATCACATTCAACGCCGACGAGATCTTCGCCATGGCCGTACAGATTGAACGCAACGGCCAGGCGTTCTACCAGCAGGCCGCCGACATGCAGAAGGATGAAGCGACCCGCGACTACTTCCTGAACCTGGTCGACATGGAAAAGCAGCATGTTTCTACCTTCCAGAACATGCGCGAGCAGTTCGCTGACGTGGGAGAGTCGATGGACCTGTATGACGAGGCCGGCCAGTATCTCGCCACGATGGCGGATGCCTACAAGGTTGAGGGATCACCGAAGATCACGGCTCAGTTGACCGGCGAGGAGACGATGGAAGACATCCTGCGTCTCGCGATTGGCCTTGAGAAGGACGCCGTGCTTTTTTACCTCGGGATGAAGGACGTAGTGCCGGAGAACCTGGGTAAGGGCAAGGTGGACTTCATTATCGAAGAAGAGAAGCAGCATTTGGTTACGCTCACTGCCGAGCTAAAAAAACTGAAAGCCTAGTTCAATCAGAGGCCCATCACGGCCGTTGCCACTTGCTTGCCGCGGCGAAGCGAAGCGAAGACGGGCGCCCTGCCACGAGGACTTTATGACCGACGCGGACCGCAAGATCTATATTCTGGATACGAACGTCATCCTGCATGACAGCACCTGCATCGACCAGTTCGAAGAGCACGATGTCGTGGTCCCGATTGTCGTGCTGGAGGAACTGGACCATTTCAAGAAGGGGCATGAGAGCATCAGCTACCATGCCCGCACGTTCCTGCGCAAAATGGACGATCTCAGCGGCGACAAGCTGTTTGGTGACGGGGTCCGTATGGGGTCGAACCGGGGCCGCCTGATCGTGGGGCTGGCTCGTCCGATGCACCAGGACCTCCGCCTCAACTTCGCCGGCAACGAGCCGGATCACCGGATCCTGAACATCGCCTATACGATGGCGAAAGAGAGCGGTGAGCGGGAGGTCGTGCTGGTGTCGAAAGATGTGAACCTGCGCCTCAAGGCGAAGGCGCTGGGCCTCAAGGCGCACGACTACACGACCGACAAGGTGCGCGATGTCTCCGAGCTCTACACCGGCAAACGTCTCGAAGAAGATATGCCGACGGAGCTGGTGGAACGGCTCTACACGGCGCCGCAGGAGCTGCCGGTAGAAGAACTGCCGTTCGGCGATGACCTCACGCCCAACGAATTCGTGATTATGCGCAGCGGCAAGAAGTCGGGCCTGGGCATGTATGACGCGGAGAGCAAGGTGCTCAGGCACGTCGACAAGACCCCCGTCTACAACATCATGCCGCGCAACGCGGAGCAGATCTTTGCGCTTTGCGCGCTGTTGAATCCGGCCATCCCGCTGGTCACCATGACAGGGAAGGCCGGCACGGGCAAGACGTTGCTGGCCCTGGCGGCGGCGCTGGAGTCGCGCAAGCAGTACAAACAGATCCTGCTGGCTCGTCCCATTGTTCCGCTCAGCAACAAGGACACCGGCTACCTGCCTGGCGAGATCGATGAGAAGCTCGCTCCCTACATGCAACCGCTTTACGACAACCTGGGGGTGATCAGGAACCAGTTCGCCAAGTCGGACACACGCCACAAGAACATTCGCAAGCTGCTCGATGAAGAGGAGTTGGTTATTACACCGCTCTCCTACATTCGCGGGCGCAGCCTGGTGAATACCTTCTTCATCGTCGACGAAGGGCAGAACCTGACGCCCCACGAAATCAAAACGATTATCACGCGCGCGGGCGAGGGGACCAAGATCGTGTTCACCGGCGACATCTACCAGATCGACCACCCTTATCTCGACTCGCAGTCAAACGGCCTCAGCCACCTGATCGAGAAGATGCGTGGTCAACTGATCTACGCCCACGTCAACCTCGAGAAGGGCGAACGCTCCGACCTCGCCGAGCTGGCGAGCGATCTGCTCTAGTGGCGCTATGCTCGAGCCACCAGGGCCGCCGCGTAGGCGCCATCGGTTTGGGTCTCGGGCGGGAAGAGTGTCTTGGACGCTTCCATGGTGAACCGGTCGTTTTCTTCCAGCCATCCCTGGACCTGGTCCTGGTTCTCTTCCGGTTCCAGGCTGCAGGTACTGTAGACCAGCCGGCCGCCGGGTTTGACCAGTTGGGCGGTGCGGTCCAGCAGCGCGTGCTGCAGGGCGACGGTGTTGGCGAGGCGTTGGGGGTCGAAGCGCCAGCGCGCATCGGGGCGCCGACGCAGGACGCCGGTGTTGGAGCACGGAACATCCAGCAGGATGCGGTCGAACGGGGCCTCCGTGAGGGCTTCGGGAAGATCATCCTTCCGCAGGTCGGCCTTGACGATCTGGATATCCGTTAGACGGAGACGCCTGAGCGTGTCCTCCAGCAGCGCGATACGGTCGGCGTGGACATCGCAGGCGACGATGGTGGCCTGGTCTTGCGTACGATCGGCCATCAGGCCCGTCTTTCCGCCGGGCGAGGCGCAGGCATCGAGAATGTGTTCACCGGGCTGCGGATCGAGCAGGTCGACGGCTGCGGCCGTCACCGGATCCTGGATGGCGACGGCGCCCTCGGCAAATCCGGGCAGCTCCGTGGCACGTGTGCCGTGTGCGATGGCCAGGAAGGTCTGCGGGGCAAAGGGGTGCGGCTCGAAGGCGATGGCAGCTTCACGAAGCCGTTCGCAGTAGTCCACGAATCCGTCGGCGGTGCACCGTGGACGGATGACAATGCCCGGCTTCGTGTTGTTCCAGTGACAAAGCGCTTCGCAGCGGTCGGCGCCATAGGCGGCCGTCCAGCGCCGGACGAGGGACCCGGGGTGCGATTCACGAATAGTGACCGGCTGCTCACTCAGCCGTTTGAGCAGGGCGTCGCGTTCACGGATCACGCGTCGCAGGATAGCGTTCACATAGGAGACGCGGCCACGGTTGCGAGTGGTGGATTTCAGGGCACTCACGGTGTCGTTCACGGCGGCGTAGTCGGGGACGCCATTCATGAAGAGCAATTGCTGCATCCCCAGCATGATGGCAGGGAGCGTCGACGGGGTGGGGGTACGGTCGGAGCACTGCACCGCCAGCCACTCCAGGGCACGACGGTGACGTATGACGCCGTATACGAGTTCGGTGAGGAAAGCGCGCTCCCGTCCCGTACCGGATATCATGCGGTCGGGGAATTCGCTCGTTTCGAGCCAGCGCGTGATGATGCGCAGGGCTTCGGTGCGGCTGTCGGCGGGGGGCACTGGGGGCACTAGGGAACCATGCCGGTGTAGTACGAGTTCTCGATGAACTGTATTGCGACAAGCGCGCCGAGAACGGCACAGGCAATCAGGCCCATGATAAAAGAGAGCACGAACGACCCCCCCTTGATCTGCGAGACCGATGACGGAGTGCCCATGGTGGCTAGAACCGGCTGCGGCTCGTCTGCTGCCGGCTGCTCTCCTGCCCCTTCGGCGGGCGCGTCAGACTTAAGCTTCAGTGTCTTCTTTTTGACGGTAATAGCCACGTTGCAGTTCCCTCCTCGCTTCGTGCTGCCTAGAAATCGATGTTGATTCCGCCTTCAAACCCGGTTGTATCCAGGTGGCGCATTCCGATGTCGAGCGAGATGGATTCGGTGAGGAATAGCTCGATACCGGCCAGGAATCCGAATTCCTCGCGGAGCTCGATCTCGCCGCTCTGAATGTAATTGAACATCGGGCCCATGTAGATGGCCACGCTGTTGGGGTTGAAGAACTTGTTGCCGATGGTGTCGTTAACGATGCTGACGGTCAGGAATGCGGTGGCTTCCTGCCAGCGAACGTCCTGCGCCAGCCACTCGGCCTCGGTGTAGGCCCAGCTGGCGCCCGCGTTGATGCGGAGCTTGTCTTCAAAAAGTGTGGGGTCGAGGATCACATGATCGACCAGGTTGAGCAGGATGCCGGCTTCCAACTTGCTGGAGGTGTCCGACTCGAGCATACCCACCTGGTGGTCGGCAAGTCCGCCGCCAACGAATACGGTCGCCCACGGCGTTACTTCCAGGCCGAGGTAGACGACGGTCTGCTTGGACTCAAGTGTCCGCACCGCGTTATTGTACTCCACTTCACGTTCGATCGAACCTCCGTAGATGCCGGCATTCAGCATATGAGAAATCCCGGTTCCGGAAATATAGTGCCCGCTTTCATTGCTTTTGCCGGTAGGAATGGCATAGGCGGAAGCGAGACAGGTGGCGAGAATGGCGAACGCAGTGAGGGCAATAGATGTTTTCTTCATAGTGCGGGTTATCGTAGTGTTTGCTCTTGGCTGGGGGCAAGCCTATAATTGATCTTCACCGTGGAGAAAAGGCCGTTCGAAGGTGGCCGCAGACAGGGAGATACCGTCTTGTGAATAAAGCAAAAAGAATCATAGGGGGAACCGGTGTCGTCATGCTGTTGGCGCTGTGCGGGGGGTGCTTCCCCTGGCGGGCACCGGATCGGTTACTAGCGGCGACAAGCCTGGATGAAGCCAAGGCGGCTCCCCAGGAAGTACAGTTCCTCGATCTTCACGGTGCGGGGCTGAAAAGTCTGCCCGCATCGCTCGGGGAGTACCCGGCCTTGGTCAAACTCAGTGTGCGGGGAAACAAGGCTGCCACGCTGCCCGAGCAGTGGGGGACACTGACCGCGCTGAAATGGCTCGATGCCGGCGAGTGCGGGTTGACCAGCGTACCATCGTCCATGGCCGGCATGTCGGGCCTGGCGACTCTGTACTTGAGCGACAACGCGTTGACGTCGCTGCCGGAGTCGTGGAGCGCGCTGACGGGGCTCTCGTATCTTAACCTCGACCGCAACAAGCTGGCCACGGTTCCCCGCTGCGTCCTTGGCATGATGGGACTGAAGTGGCTGCGCCTGAACGGGAACGCCCTGGCTGAGATTCCCTCCGAGATCACCGGCCTGGCAGGCCTCCAGCGCCTCTACGTGAATGCTAACAAGCTGGCGGCTTTGCCCGAGGCTGTTAGCGGACTGACCGCGCTGACGGACCTCGCCGCGGCGAAGAACCAGCTCACGTCACTGCCCGCATCCCTCACCTCGATGACGGGTCTGGAGCGGTTGGACCTTCAGTACAACAAGATCAAGGTCCTGCCGCAGGATATTGAGAAGCTGACGGGGTTGCGCTGGTTGAACCTGCTGAGAAACCCGATCAGCGACGACGAAAAGGCCCGCATCAAGGCCGCCCTGCCGGAGTGTCACGTAATCTTCTAGCGAACGGCTCGCTGGGGACAGCTCGCCCTACCTGGTCCAAGGCGTATCTGTATCGAGGGTAAGGTAGGGCGAGCTGTCCCAGCGAGCCGGTGCCCGAGCACCTCTACAACAGGAACTGCACACCCGCCAGTACCATCTCCGGGCTGTCGCCCCAGCGGTACTCAATGCCGCAGCGTGCGTTGTGCTTCTTCATGAAGTAGTGCACGCCGGCGGTGTAGTCTTCCGTGTAGGCGTCGCCATTCGGGTCCTGGACGCTGTACTTGCCGGTCACCATGGTCTTGCCGGTCTGGACGCCTGCCTCTACGAAACCGGTGTTCCCCTTGAAGGCGGAGTTGTCCCAGTCGTACCACGCCGCATTGATCGTTACGTCACTGCAGCCAAGATCGAAACCGGACTGCAGATCGACAACCCACGCTTCGGAATCGGCCTCAACCGTCACGGGACCGGATCCCTCGGGCAGGGGAATGGACACGAGCGTGGCCTTATCCTGCCAGTCATAGCCGGCACCCAGCGAGACGTACGCATCGGCGCCCTGCCTGTTCTGACTGTAGAACCAGCCCGTTTCGGCTTCGCCAACCAGGTTAACCGCAACGTGGCCGGTGAAGCGCATGTCGGCATCCGGGTTCTTGGCGCTATCGGCCATGTCATAGCCGTCAAACGCGCCGACGCAGTAGGAGATGCGCTTGTCGAGGAACGAGCCGTGCAGCTCGGCGCCGTAGTCGCGCCAGACGAAGGTGTTAACGAACTTCACCGTCTCGGAGTTGTAATCCAGGCCGAGCAGCGATGCCGCGGAAGAGCGGTTCTCGAAGGAGAAGGGGAGCAGGATCAGGCCTACCTCAACCCAGTGATCGGAATCCATGATCTGGAAGTCGACGAAGGCATCCTGGATATCGGTGGATACCGAGGTGCCCCGCTTGCCGGCATTATCGTTGTCCGTCTCGACGAAGAACTTAACGCCGTCCATGACCTGGCCGGCCACAATGATGCGACCGCGACGCAGGTATACGTCGTACGGATCCGTGCCCCCGTCCACGTAGGAGCCGTGAACCTGTCCCAGGAAACCGGCCGACATCCATGAATCTTCGCCAAGCTCCCACTTCGGTCCGGCACTCGCGGTACCGGCCAACAACGCGACAACCAACAGTGCCGCCATTACCCATCTCGTCATGCTACCCCCCTTGTTTGGGTGTGAATAATTGAGGGGGAGCGTACAAGGGACGAGGCGCAGAGCGCAAGTGCCCATTGCATTTTTCGTCCGGTTAAGGGATTCTCTTCGGATGGTAGATTTCCATGGAGTCACAAAACGGTACGGGGCGCAGATCGTACTCGATGACGTGAGCTTCCGGTTCAACCCGGGGGAGCACATCGGTATTGTCGGGCCGAACGGGGCCGGCAAGACGACGATCTTCAGCCTGATCGTGGGCGAAATGGAGCCGGACAGCGGCAATGTCCAACTGCCCAACGACTGTCGCCTGGGTTATGTACGACAACACGCCGCAAGCGGCATCGCCGAACGGCCGCTCCTGGATCATGTGGAGGCGGCCGTCCCTGAGTTGCTCGAACTGGAAAAGGAGACGCACGCAATCGAGGCGCGCCTCGAGGACGTGGAAGAGCCGACCAAGACGCAACTCCTGGCTCGCCTGGGCGAGGTCCAGACGCGCTTCGAAGCCCTGGGCGGCTACAACATGCGTCCGCGGGCGGAGCAGGCCTTGAGCGGGCTGGGCTTCGACGAGGCGGCGTTCCAGCAGCCGATTGGCTCGTTCAGTGGCGGATGGCAGTCGCGCGCGGAGCTGGCACGCGTCCTGGTGGCGGAGCCGGAGGTGTTGCTGCTCGACGAACCGTCCAACTATCTCGACATCCCGACAATCGAATGGCTGCAGCGCTACCTGCGCGAGTTCAGGGGGACGCTCCTACTGATCTCGCATGACCGCTACCTGCTCAACGCACTCACGAGCGTGACACTGGAAGTATCCGGCGGTGAGGGTGAACGCTACAGCGGCAACTACGACGCCTACGTGTCACAGCGCGAATTGCGCTACGAGCAGCGCCTGGCCGCCCAGAAAAACGAGGATCGCCGCCGCGAGCAGATCGAGTCCTTCGTTACACGCTTCCGGGCCAAGAGCACCAAGGCGGCGCAGGTACAGAGCAAGATCAAGATGCTTGAACGGATGGAACGTGTCGAGCGCCCCCGGCGCCTGAGAAGTCCGGGCACTATCCGGCTGCGTCCGCCGCCGCACAGCGGCGTGGAAGTGATGCGCCTTGATGAAGCAGGGCTGAGCTATGACGGCTCGCGCTGGGTGCTGCGCCACCTGGATCTGAGAATCACGCGCGGCGAGAAGATCGTGCTGGTGGGGCTGAATGGACTGGGTAAGACGACGCTGCTGCGTATGCTCTCCGGCGTACTGCCGCTGTCCGAAGGGCGGCGGGTGGTTGGCCACAAGGTGGTGATGGGGTACCAGTCGCAGGATTTCGCCGAGACCATGAATCCGCGCCAGACGGTCTACGAAGCGGTGAAATCGGTGGCCGCCGATGTCCCCGACCAGGAAGTGCGAACGCTGTTGGGCGGGTTTGGTTTCTCGGGCGAGAGCATTGATAAACCCATCCAGGTGCTCAGTGGTGGCGAGAAGATACGTGTGGCCTTTGCGCGACTGCTGATCAAGCCTCCCAACTTCCTGCTGCTGGATGAGCCGACCACGCATCTCGACATCCAGGCGCGCGAGGCGCTTGAGAAGGCCTTGTCGAGCTACAGCGGGACGCTCTGCCTCGTCACGCACGATGTTGACTTTGCGCGCAAAGTGGCGACCTCGGTCATTGCCATGACGCCGCCCGGCATAACCGCCTATGCGGGGGGATACGACTACTATAGGGAGCGGGTCGACCAGGCGCCGCGCCAGGTATCTGCCGCCCGGGCCTCAAGCAACACACAGAAATCCGCGGTCCCGGCTCCAGGCGATAAGAAAGCACTCCGGCGTGAGCGCGCCCGTGAGCGCGAAGAGAAGCGGGCGACCGAACGACATTACAAGCAGATCATCCGCAAGGCCGAGAAGCGCATCGAGCTCATGGAAGGGGAGAAGGCCCAGGTGCTGAACGCGCTGTCATCCCCTGATCCCGAGACAGATTTCGGAACACTGAACCGGCGCCTCAAAGATCTGCAGGATGAGATCGACTATGCCACCCGCCAATGGGAGGCCGCCGCCGAGGAGATGGGAGAGTGAGCTTGACCGGCAGAGCGCTCGTGCCTACCTTTAGCCGGATGAAAGCGAGACGGTTCCAGATAGCCTCAATGACGGTTGTGACGTTGCTCCTGGCCGCGGGTGCCTGGGCGCAGGATCCCGCCATGGATGGGTTCGGCGAGATGGAGCAGGAGGGAGTCCAGCGCAAGCGTGCCGGATTCTGGCGTCGTCCGGAAAAGGAGACCCCGGCCGAACAGCTCACCCATGCCCAGGCGCTTGAGGCGGAAGGCAACGAGCGGAAAGCGGCCCGGCACTACCGGGCGCTTGTGCACGAGTGGCACGACACGCCCGAGGCCGTGAAGGCCCAGCGCGCCTACGCCGAAATTCTCGAGGACCTTGGCAAGTATGACGCAGCTTTCAACGAGTTTCAATACCTCGTCGACTTCTATGCGGGAGCGTTCGACTACGGCGACGTACTGGACCACCAGTTTCGCATCGCCAACGAGATCATGAATCGCCGCTACGGCGGCCTGCTCTTCCTGCCCGGGTTCAAGTCACCCGAACGCGCGCTGCCGCTGTTCGAGCAGATTGCGGAGAACGCGCCCACGTGGGGAAGGGGACCCGAGGTCCAGTTCTACATCGGATGGATCCAGGAAGATGACAAGCAGTACGAAGGAGCCATCCGTGCCTATGACACGCTGCGACAGCGCTGGCCACGCCATGAGCTGGCCGTTACGGCCGCCTTCGGCGGTACGCGCTGCCTGGTTCGACTTGCGGACAAGAGCAAGCGCGACGAAGTAACCTGTCAGCGGGCCCTGGAGGGGCTGGCCGGTTTCATCCGCGACTACCCGGACGATCCCAACGTGGAGCAGGTCACGGCTGAACGTGAGCGGCTGAGCAGTCGGCTATGCACGATGCACTACGACCGGGCGGCCTACTATGACCGAATCGCCAAGCGCCCCGAGTCAGCCTTGATTGCGTATGGCGACTTCCTGCGCCGGTTCCCGTACGCGGAGCAGGCCGAGGAAGTGAGTGTTCGCGTGCGCGAGCTGGAGGCGTTGACCGCGTCCGTCGAGGAATCGAAATGAAGCGTGTGCGACTAGCGATGGTGTTGCTGATGACGCTGACGCCGCTTCTGGGCGGCTGCCTGGGGTACCGGTTGGGCACGACCCTGCCACCCGGCATCCGGTCGCTCTATATCCCCACCTTTGTCAACCGGACAGGCGAGCCGGGACTTGAAACCACGACCACGCAGGCCGCGATCCGGGAGTTCCAGCAGGATGGCACGCTGCGCATCGCATCGGAGGAAGCCGCCGACGCTTACCTGGATATTCAGCTCCAGACATTCAAACTCCAACCCCTGGCCTACGACGAGGATAACAGCCGTACGGCGGAGGAATACCGGTTGGTCATCATTGCACAGGTTGATTTCTACCGTAGCGAGTCAGACGAACGCTTGTCGCGCCGGCTCGTCCGTGGCGAATCCTCGTTCGAGCCGAGCGGAGACCTGTCGGTGGGTAAAATGGAAGCGTTGCCCGAGGCCGCGAAAGACCTCGCCCATCAGATCGTGAAGACCGTGGTGGAGTACTGGTAGAACCTACGCAGCAAAAACCGCGTTCATGCGCAGCGCAGCGCGTGACTTGCGGCGGTTGGCGTTGTTCTTCTTCATGGCTCCGCGCTTGACGCCCATGTCGAGGCTGGAGCAGAAGGTGTTGAATGCGGTCACGGCCGCCGCCTTGTCTTCGCTCTTCACAGCCGCGTAGAACTTCGTGCGTGCAGTCGCGATGCGACTCTTGACGGACTTGTTGCCCTGGCGCGCCTTGTCAGACGTGCGTAAGCGTTTTTTGGCACTCTCAATATTCGGCATTCCCTAATTCCTCTCCAACCGGATCTGGTTCTCAAAAGCCCGCACATGATAGCCGCCGAGCCCCACGGGTCAACACTTTTTATCCGTGACTTGACCCCGCTGCCCCAAAACCACAGACTGTGCCCTCATGCAGATCGAGAAGGCTACTGTCAAGACCCACGACCTCGTAGGGGGGGATTATCGCGAACTGGTGCTGACTGCACCTGTGACCGCGAAGGCCGCCGTGCCCGGCCAGTTCGTTCACTTGCGCGTGCCGCGCCTCGACGGTTCCGTGCTGCGACGCCCTTTTAGTATCTATCGGGCCCGTGACGACCGCCTCTCGATTCTCTACAAAACAGTCGGGCGCGGCACGCGGGCCATGGAGACGATTGCCGTCGGCGATACGGTCGACATGATCGGCCCACTGGGCAACGGCTTTCCCCTCGATGCCATGGGCGAGAATCCGGCGCTTGTGGCCGGCGGCTACGGCGTGGCTCCGCTCAGCTTCCTGGCCGGGGAGGTGGATGTGCGCGGCACAGTCTTCATCGGCGGCGCAACGGCGCGCGATATCCTCTGTGTCGGCGATTTCGAATCGCTGGGCTGGACCGTGCGCATCACGACCGAGGATGGCTCGCTCGGTGAAAAGGGCCTGGTGACCGCCGCCCTGGACGCCTGGGTGGCCACGCAGCAGGGCACACCCCCGGTGTACTACGCCTGCGGCCCCGACGGCATGCTCAGGGCGGTAGGCCAGCGCGCCGTGGCGGCCGGTCATACCGCCTGGCTCTCGCTCGACAAGCACATGGGCTGCGGCGTTGGCGCCTGCCTGGCCTGCGTGCAGAAGATTCGCGGAGCGGACGGCAGCGTGGCCTGGAAGCGTGTCTGCAAGGATGGGCCGATATTCGAGGCGTCAGTGATTGAATGGGATGCGTAGTGATATGAGCAAGCAGTCGGACATAGGTGTTGAGATTGCCGGAATCCGGATGAAGAATCCGGTGATGGTGGCCTCGGGAACATTTGGCTACGGCCCCGAGTACGCCGACCTGGTTGATATCAACGGCCTGGGTGCGATCGTGGTCAAGGGGATCTGCCTTGAGGCGTGCGAAGGCAACGACGTCCCCCGCATGATCGAGGTGCGCGGCGGATTGATCAACGCGATTGGATTGCAGGGCCCCGGCGTGGACGGGTTTGTCGAGTCCTACATGCCGTTCCTGCGCCAGTTCGATACGCCGGTGATCGTCAACATCTGGGGGCGCGACGAAGAGGAGTACGAGGAGGTCGCGGCCCGCTTTGATGATGCCGAAGGTATTGCCGGGCTCGAGCTCAACATCTCCTGTCCCAACGTCAAGTCGGGTGGCATCGCTTTTGGAACGGATCTTAAGATGGCGGCCGACCTGATCGGTCGCGTGCGCAAGCGCACGTCACTGCCGCTGATTCCCAAGTTGGCGCCCAACGTCCCACAGGTGGGACTGTTCGCCAAGGCGGCTGAGGAGGCCGGCGCCGATGCGCTCTCGCTGATCAATACGCTGCCTGCCATGGTGATCGACATCGAGACCCGCCGGCCCGTGCTGGCCAACCGGGTGGGGGGGCTCTCCGGTCCCGCGATACACCCGGTCGCAGTGAAACAGGTATGGGAAGCCGCGCAGGCGGTGTCGATTCCGGTCATTGGGATGGGCGGCATCGAGACCGCCGAAGATGCGCTGGAGTTCATCATTGCCGGCGCCGCGGCTGTCGCGGTGGGCACGGCCAACTTTACCGATCCGGGTACGGTGGTGCGCGTGATTGACGGCATCGCGGCCTATCTCCAGCGACACGACCTCGCGAGCGTGAGTGAGTTGGTGGGGTCCATTCGTGAATAGGCGTTCCCGGCTCACGATCCTGGTGGGATCTCTGCTCTTCCTCGGCCTCGCGCTCTGGTGGTCGGTGTGGTTTCCCTTTGCGCCGGAGCGGGTCCGTGGCGCGATTCCCTCGCATGCCTTAATGGTTGGCGAACACCATCGCCTGGGCGATGACGCCGACCTCTTGCTGCAGAATACTTCGCTCCGAGAATCCATCCAGGTACTGGGAGGGGACGTCGAGGCGATCGACGAATTCATGACCAGCCGGTTCGGACGATGGTTGACCGCTTGCCTGGGTGGACGCTACACGGTCACAGCTTTCGCCCCCCGCTCGCCCGTCGGCGCGCCCGCAGCCTGGATGGCTGCAAGCTGGGGTGGGGTTCACGCCCAGGTGATGCGCTGGATGATGGAGGCGGGACTGATTTCCGGTTGGGATCGCCTGCCCGGTCGGTCGCCTATCGTCTGCTATACGCTCAGAAGCCCCGGAACCGGACCGGTTCTTTCCGCAACGGTCTACGAGGGCGTTGTGCTGCTTGCTTATTCGCGTGATCCCGGCGCCGTGCGGCGTATGGTGCGCCGCGTGGCCTACGGCCAACCGGCCTCACGGCTTCCGGTTGAAACGGTGCCGACGCCGGATCGCGTCCAGGTGTGCTGGACACCCCGGGCCGACGTGGCGCCACGTGCCGAGTACACGTGGAGCCTTCCATCAACCAATGCAATCGGAGTCCACGCAACGTGGTCGTCCAGAATGCCCTTGCCCATCGTGCGGCCGGAGACGTATCGCGGTGAGTTCCCCGTTGTAGCGGCCGGCATCGTGTGCCCCCCTGTCGATGCGCCGACAGACGTGCAGCTTTCCGAGTCGGAGCGTCGCGACCTCGGCGCCGGCTTGGGATCACTTAGCGGCGCACTCATGCTGGTGCCCTCGGCTATACTGGATGTGTTGCCGGGGTTGGCCCGGTCCCCGGCCATTGGTGCGCTCTATCGCGAGACGATCCGTGAGAAGATTGACCCGAAGGGCGTTATCGCACTGGGGTTGCTGCGTGACACCTACAGCGGGCGTCTGCTTGGGATCAAGACTCCTTCGCTTGTGCTGGCGGTCAAAACCAGCTCGGAACTGGACCTCGCCGCCGAGCTGCCGCCCCTGCTGGACCGGTGGAATGCGCGGCTGGGTCTCTCCCTGCTGGCGCGGGAACGGGGCAGCGAAGGGATCGATTTCCCCGTCTTCATTGTCGACGAGGCCCGCAACGGGATCTACTCGAGCATGAAGGCGAGCGAGAAGCCTGCCTTGTGGCAGGCGGGCAACTGGCTTTTCATTGCCAGCAACCTGGCGGCGGCTCGCGAAGTGAGTCGTGCGATTGAGCAGTCTGCAGAACCACCCCAGGGCGCGTGGTGGAGCGCGGCGGCCGCAACCCCCGGTATGGTTCACGGGTGGTTTGACTTCAAGGCCGCCGGGTCGGCGGTCCGGAAGCTGATGGCTCTGCATGCCATCGTTCAGATTGCACAGGGCGAGCGCAGTGGGCCGGCCGTGGTCCTGATGGAGCGCACCGGCCGGGCTGTGAGTGCCCTTGAACCTTTCGGCGAGGGAAGCCTGAAGCTGGAACTCGGCCGGGATGCCTGGACCATGGACGTCCGCGTTGGGCATTGATTACGGGACCGGCCTTACGTATGCTCGACGGGATGAAACGGATTGCCACTCTATCGGATCTGCCTGCCTCCGTCCGATTCCTGCTGTACACGGCCATCGGTATCCTGGTCTGGAACTATCGATCGGCGGCAATCCAGGATGTGCTCCTGGTAGGCGCTTTTGTCTATGCCCTTGTCCGTAACCCGCGCGGGTTCCTGGCATGGCTGCGTCCGGCCGGATCGGCGTTTCTCCTGGCGGGTCTATTGATCCTCGTGCGTCTGCCGGCGGCCGGAGTGGCCGCGGCCAGTGGGCGCGAACTTATCAAGTATGCCGACATAGTGCTGGCGACGCTGGCGCTTCCTGCGCTCTTCCCAACCCGGAAGAAGATAGAGGAGGCCCTATTCTACAGCGCGTGGGCCGTGACCGCTGTCGTCGGATTCGATCTCGCGCGACTGGTCTCTGCACTCAAGGGGCAGGTTCTTGCCCAGGGACACGCGTTGGAGCCGTTCGCTTTCGGTCACTCGAACCTCTCCGCCATGATGGGCGGCGCTGCTTGCCTGGTTCTGCTCATGTTCGCCTGGATGCTATGGCAACGCCGCGCCGTGGCTATCGGGTGCCTGGGGGGTGCGTTGGTCTGCCTGGGGCACACCGTGTGCATAGCTTCGCGCGGTCCACAGATGGCGCTGCTTGGGACGTTTGGCCTCGCGGCGGTCGTCCTTCCCGTCGGGTGGCGGCGCAAGGTGCTGGTAGGACTGCTGATGGTGCTTGCCGGCGCCGCACTGGTTGTGAACGCGCCGCTGATCAACCCACGCTTCGCAGATTGGGAAAGCGTAAGCAATTTTGCCGGTCGCGACATCGTGTGGTCACATGCCGCCGTTCTGATCCGGCAGCAACCATGGATCGGGCATGGATGGGGCAAGGCGGTCTTTGAGGAGGTCTATCATGGCTCCTCGCCGCCGTTTTCGTGGTTCCACTACTACCACACCCACCAGTACTTCATGCAGATCGTGTTCACGACCGGTTTGGTCGGGGTGGTGTTGCACCTGGTGGGGTGGGCTGCGTTGGTGGCGAAGCTGCTGGTTGCACTCGCACGGTCACCCAACATCAGTCAGAGACTGTTGCCCGCGCTCGTGCTGTTGCTGATCGGCTACCTGCACATCTACGGTCTCGCCGATTGGCCCGCGGGCGTCGTAGGCGTCATGATGACTGGCCTGATCCCGGTCGCCCTGGTCGTCACGGGATGGTCTTCAGAATCGTGAAATGCGGCTCGCTCGGAGAGCTCGCCCTACCTCACCCATGATCTGGTAGGGCGAGTTCTCCGAGCGAGCCGACCGTGCCTACGGCCGCGCCGCACGCTTCTCGACCCACTCGTAGACCCTGGCCAAGGTCTGTTCCCACTGCTCCGGATGCGTGCGCAGTTTGAGGAAGTGGTCGAACAGCCCCAGGAACGACTCGCGCAACACGCGTAGCGCCATCATCCGTTCTTCGAACTTGCCCACGGGGTCCATCGCCTCGCCCTTCGGCAGCTTGAGGCCGCGGAAGATGAAACTGTCCGCGTCGAGGGTCGTGGTCCAGACCGTTTCGCCATGTGCCATTGTCAGAACGGCACGCCGCAGTTTCTTGCCGGCCATCAGGGACGCCTTGGCTTCCGTGGCAACCATGGGGGCTCCCTTGCGGAGGGTCGTCTCATGCGCGCCGCCACCCTCGAACACGAAGGTCAGCGGACCTTCAATGATGACACCACAGCCGTCCGGCAGGGCGCTCCCCAAGTCGCCCGCTTCCGATGCGTACCAGAGCCATGTCAGGAAATCCTGTCCGACGGTGTCGGGAGCCCCGGCGTATTCAAACTCAGGGACAAAGCAGGTGGGTGTGAGCGCGGAGAGGTGCACGCCGCCACGCTGCAGGGCCGCCGTGTCCGGTTCAATCGGTATCAGGTTGACGCCTGCTGTGCTCCGGACATGGAGAACGAGTGCATCGAGCTGCTTGTCGCTCGTAGTCGAGGCGTAGGCGATCTGGTCGTTGCGGTCATACACCAGCGCAATGCCCTTCAGCGTGGGCGGCATCTGGGGCAGCAGCCGGTCGACCACGGCTTTCTTGATTTCACTGCGCTCAGACCGGCGCAGGTAGGCCAGGCCGCGCGCCTGCATCTCGGCCAGTTCTTCCATGCGGCATTCGGCCCGCAGCAGGGCAGGGGGAATCTTGCGCTCGGCCTGCATGAGGTAGAGGTAGAGATAGCCGGCCACCGTGGCATTCTCGTCCGTGATGTTGTTGTCCAGGAGATGGCGGCTCGTAACCCATCCATCGACCGGTTCGCGTCCCATGTCGAGTACCGGTGGGGCCGCGGCCGCGGCGAAACGCTCCACGGCATCGTCCGGCAGTCCGCCGGGAACATAGAACATACGACAGGTTACCGATCCACTCTCAAATGCCACAACAACCCCCTCTATCAATGGTCAAATTCAGAATTAGCAGGCTATCCTACCCGGAGCGTCTATCGCAAACCAATTGCACAAGCCGTGGTCGATTAGATCCGCTCCGTGATGCGGCGGCCGTGGTCGAAGACGTACTGCAGCGTGTCGTGCTCGACGTCCGGCGGGATCGAGTGATCCGAGTGCAGGATGTAGCCGGTCCCCGCTTTCAGCACTGGGATGATCTTGCGGTTCAGCTCTTCATCGATCTTCGCCCGGTCGTTTGAGGCGATGATGCGAATGTCGATGTTGCCGCAGAAGGCGATGCGGTCGGCGAACTGCTCGGCGATACGGGGCATGTCCATCCCGGCCTTCACTTCCATGGCCTGCAGGCAGTCCATCCCTGCTTCAACCAGACCGGGCACGAGCGGCTCGACGAAGCCGCAGGAATGCACCACGACCTTGCACCCCTTGGAGTGGGCATAGTCGAACAGCTTGGCGTGGCCGGGCTGCACGATGTCCTCGTACATCGCCGGCGACATGAAGGGCTTGTCCTTGAACCCCATGTCCTCGTAGAACCAGACAAAGTCGGGAGCGCCCTCCTCCTCGAAGAGAGCTTCCTGGTGCATGATCGTCATGTCGGCATAGGTTTGCACCATGTCCTTGACCCAGGCCGGATCGAGCGCCATCCCCATGAGCATGTATTCGTGCCCGCACACTGGATGCATCTGCTCGAACGGAGCAACGCCGCTCCAGCAAAACGCGCGGTTCTGCTCAGCGGCCAGTCGCTTCTGCTCCCGGTAGCCCTCAACAGGGATGCGTCGCCGATCCACTTCGAGCAGGTGCGGCTTAATCTTCGCTTCCCATGCGGCTCTCTCCTTTACCTCGAAATCAACATGTTCAGGCGTGCCGCTGTGCGTCTTCCACCAGCGTAGCGTGGCCCCGTTACCGTTGAGGACGAGCTTGGTTTCCTCGGTTTCCTCGATCACCTGCTCCTCAAATTCCAGGTCAGCCAGACTGTTCAACCACCCGCCGCTACGAATGCTGGTGTCGAAATGGGCGATGACATCCTCGTCGCTGCCGAGCTTACCTTCCTCAATATACTTTGCACGTGTCTCGCCCCAGAGCGTGTCCTGGCAGGGCAGAAGGTCAACAGGTTCGCGGTTCAGTGCGGCAAGAATTCTCTCTTTATGCGTCATCGGGTCGTCTCTCCTCTGTGTTTATGTGCCGTCACTGCAGTGGGTGACGTGATGGGGCAGTCTGTCGCTGCCGTATCCGACTTACAAGTGAATAGTAAGACGCCAAGCGCATTATTGATTTCCGGCTGGGTGCACGCTACAATCCCCGCCTTTCAATCGGAAGCAGAGCAGGGGAACCACTATGCCGGCAGTTGAGATCAAGCCAGACATGTATTGGGTCGGGGTGAATGACCGTACCACGGACCTGTTTGAAGGACTGTGGCCGATTTCACGCGAAGGGGTGTCGTACAACAGCTTCGTGATCAAGGACGAGAAGACCGCCATCATCGATCTCGCCAAGGCGATGAAGACGGACGACTTTTTCGGCCAGATCGCCGACATCACCTCGCTTCGCGATATCGACTACTGCGTGATCAATCACGTTGAGCCCGATCACACCGGCGTGCTCCGGATCCTCAAGGAGATGGCACCGGACATGACGATCGTCTGCACCGAGAAGGCCGCCGGTCTGCTGGAAGCCTACTACGGCGTGCATGACCACATGCAGATCGTGGGCGACGGCGATACGCTTTCCCTCGGCACGCGTACGCTCCAGTTCTTCTCAACACCGTTCGTGCACTGGCCGGAGACGATGATGACGTTTGAGCCCTCGGAGGGCGTTCTCTTCTCCTGCGACGGCTTTGGCGGATATGGCGCGCTGCAGGGCACTATCTTTGATGATGAGTGCCAGGATCAGGATTTCTACGAGCGCGAATCGCTGCGCTATTTCGTCAACATCGTGGCCAAGTTCCGCGTGTCGGTCCGCAAGGCGATCCAGAAACTGGCCGATGTCGATGTGCGCATGATTGCGCCGTCGCACGGACTCATCTGGCGGTCGCGCCCGGAGCGGATCATCGAGCTGTACCAGAAGTGGTGCGACTATCCCGATACCCCCGGTGACTTGGCCGTAACCCTGATCTATGGAAGCATGTACGGTAACACCGAGTCATTCATGAACGCCGCGGCCCAGGGCATAGCGGCCGAAGGGCTGGACGTGGAGATCTTCGACGCAGCCCGCACGCACTCGAGCTACATGCTGCCCTACCTCTGGACGCGTCGTGGGGTCGTGGTCGGTGCCCCGACCTACGAAGGGGCCCTGTTCCCGCCGGTATGGGAGGTCATTCGCGAAGCCCGTATCAAGGGCGTGAAGAACCGGCAACTGGCGATGTTCGGCAGCTACGGCTGGACCGGCGGCGCCCTGCGTGACCTCGTAAAGATCGTTGAGCCGGTTAAGTGGAACCTGGTCGATAGCCTGGAGATCAAAGGGGGCGCCCTGCCCGCGAGCATCGCCCAGGCGGCGGCCTTCGGTCGCAAGTTCGCTCAGACGTTGAAGCAGGATGCGTAACCAATACGGCTCGCTCGGAGAGCTCGCCCTACCTGATCGAGG
>JADHWE010000076.1 GCA_016783675.1 Kiritimatiellia bacterium | reverse complement strand
GCCGGTAATGACTGGGACTTCGACGAGGACAAGAAGGACTTTCAGCACTTCCTCGACGATAAGGTCTTTCCGCAGGTGGACGAGCTGCTCAGCAACTACGGGCCCATCGCACAGCTGTGGTTTGACACGCCGACGAGCATAAGCGTGGAACAGTCGGAAAAGCTGCTGGCGTTTGTGCGGGAGAAGCAACCCGACTGCATCGTCAACAGCCGGCTCGGGCCGGGAGGCGACAAGGAGTGGGGCGACTACATTTCGCTGCGCGACAACGAAGTGCCCACCATGCCGCTGACCCAAAACGGGGAAACCTGCGCCACGATCAATCGACATTGGGGCTACAACAAGTTCGATCTGGATTTCCGGCCGGCTCACGATATTGCCAACTTGCTGGCCGATGTCGTCGCCAAGAACGCCAACTACCTGCTCAACATCGGGCCGGACAGTCTGGGGCGGGTACCGGAAGGCAGCGTCAAGGTGTTGCGTGACATTGGGCGCTGGCTGGAGACAAACGCTGAGTCGATCTACGAGACCGCACCCACGCCCTTTGCCTCCGACCTCGACTGGGGTGCCGTGACCCGTCGGCCCGGGCGACTGTATTTCCACATGTTTGATTCTCCCGGTGAGCGACTTACCATACGCGGGTTAAACAACGCCGCCGGGAAGGCATGTTTCCTGGATGCCCCGGATGCTGCGCTGTCGGTGAGCCAGGACCCCGTGCCGGGCGCCCCGGGGGTGCAGGACACGACCATTGAGATTGGGGCTTCGGTTCCAACCGACATTCACCGCGTATTGGCCCTCGATATTGCCGGCGAGGCTGATGTGCATCCGGAGACGATCGAGCAACCGGACGGCTTGGTAACACTGGAGAGCCTGGTTGCGCGTAACGTGGCGACCGGGGAGCCCATGGCGAACGAGATCATGGTGCGTGGCGCGGTTGCGAAATCCCTGCAGGATGGTGATGTGCTGGAATGGTCGTTCGAGACCCCTGAGCCCAGGACGTTTGACGTCTGCATCGAATGCGCACTCGGGCGCTACTCAGACGGCGATGGCAATCGCGTGGCCGACACCGGTCATGAGATCACGATCGAAGTCAGTGGGAATAGCCCGATCGAAGCGACGGTGGAAGAGCAGGAGCGGTTCGGCGTGCGCGGGAACGACCATTGGCCGGCCATTCGCTGTACCGTCGGCTCCGTACAGATTGATCAGCCGGGAACCCACTCGCTGCGCCTGCGTGTACGCCACGTGAATATGGGCAAGGGCGGCGGCTTTATCCTGCGGCAGGTGCGGTTGGTGGCCAGCTAGCTCCACACATCATCCGGCTCGGGTGCAGGCGAGTACGCGTGCGGAGTGCGGGGGTAGGGTCAGCATCGGTACGCGCGTGACGCTGTCCGCCAGCCTGGTGTCGGTCCAGTAGTCGGCGAGATCATAGGTGCCGTCGAGGGGAGCGCAGCTTTGCGTTACCCGGTCGCTCCAGTTGAAGAGGCACAGCAGCATGTCGTCGTCTCTCTTGATACGGCCGACCTCGTAACTGCTGTCGTCAAAGATGGCGGCGATTCCGCTGGGTGGGGCCAGCTTGTCGAGGATGCGCTTGTGGTCGTCGTTCAGCGCCATCATGCGGTCGCCCGCCAGGATCATGCCGCCGCTGGCGAGGATATAGGCCGCGTGGAAACTGAACTCATCGTCGCTGACATCGGTGTCGGTCCGGCTGAAGCCGACGAAGATCTGCTCATGGTTGCATAGGATCAGGTTGTCGGGGTCGTTGATCCAGAGCTTCTGGTTCTGCCAGTTGCGGGGGAAGCCCTGCTCGGCCAGTCCCTGAATGCAGCGCCAGTTATACTTGATGTCGTTGGTGACCCGCATGCCGTGAACCGTGCCGATCGAGGGCCACATGGGCGCGTTGCAGCCGAGGACAAAGCTGCCTTCGCCTGCGCCTTCAAGGAGGGCCTGCATGCCGGCGCGGTAGGCCTCCACGCAGGTCGTATTGGGCTCGTCCCGATGCCCGAAGGGAAGGCCGCCCCACGTGTTGGCGTCGAGCTTGAAGTACCGGCAGTGCCACTCCTCGCGCATGGTGCGGAAGACGTTCCTGATGTAGTCCTGCGCGCCCGGATGGGTGCCGTCGACCATGTACCAGGGCGCCTCGACCCAGCCGCGGAACGTGACGGTCTCTGCGCAGAGCGGCTGACCGTCATCGCCCTTGACGAACCAGTCGGGATGGTCGCGCAACAGCTCGGAACCCTCCGAGGCAATGAAGGGCGCCACCCAGATAGCGGGTTCAAAGCCGGCATCCTTGATCTTGCAGCACAGTGACTGAATGTCGGCGGAGAAGTCCGGGTTCTTGACCAACCAGTCGCCCATGTGGGGTTGGTAGCCGTCGTCGATCTGGATGAACTTCAGGTTGGGGAACTCGCCGCGGATGCAGTCGAGATTGTCGAAGATGTCCTTCTCCGTAACGGCCCGGCCGTAGCAGCTCCACGAGCTCCAACCGCAGGGCGGCGCGGGGTAGGGGGGACGTGGATGGTTGTCGGCGATTCGCTCGCCGAGCTGTTGCAGGAGTTGTTCCGCGCTGTCGCCCGTTTCCAGAAAAAGCTCTTCCAGCGGGAGCGTTTCGCCGGACGCAATCTCAATGCCTTCGCAATCGAGCACGACCTCGAGGCGGTCAGGATTGAAACGGAAAGATCCATTGAAACGCCGGCAGGATGAGAACGCGAGGACGGCGTCGTCGTGGGTCTTCGGGTAGAGGGCCAGCAGGTTGTAGACCGTGAAGAAGCCGTCTTTCTGGGGAAGCTTGTAGTGGCCGGCATCGCTCAGGTTGGTGATGCAGCGGAACGAACTGAGGGTTCCTCTATACTGCGAGAGCATGTTGTAGCCCTCGCCGTAGAACGGCGTGTCCGCGGGGTAGGGCATGTCGCAGCGGAAGGCGACGACTTCGCCAATGCGCTGGGTGTCCGGGCCGTTGTTCGTCAGCGACAGGCGGCAGCAGTTGCCCTGCCAGTTCCGTGCAAGTTCAAGCGTTGTGGTGGTGTCGCCGTTCGTCAGGCGAATCTCCCTGTCCGGGTTGTCGTGCAGGAGAGTGGTAATCATGGGTAAAGCTCTTTCTAGCTGTTTGGCTCCATTCGCGCAGTACTGTACCGGTCAGTGTCGCGGTTGTCTACCGCTGAGGAGTTTATGGCTCTTGCGATGTAGGGTGTTGCGGTGGGGGGGGCAAACTTGTGGAGTGTCAACAACTCGGCGCAACATCCAGCGGCGATCTCACGCCACCTGACGGTTTTTCGGAGGGTACGCGGGCACGAGCCCAGCGAACCCTTCGAAAAACCGCCATCTGGCGCAAGCTCACCACTGGATGTTGCTCGGGTCCGAGTTGTTGCCACGTTTACCACACCGCGCCGCCCTTCGGGCGAACTGCGGTGTTGAATTGAGGAAGGGGTATTTGGTGGGTGTGATCACCGTGGCGTATATCACAGTGTCTCGTGGAATCGAGATCTCGGGTCTCTTCTTTTCTGACTCCTGCCGCCTGGCGCTACATCCTACGCCGATAGGCGGCGGGGCTGGCTTCGAGGATTTGCTTGAAGCGGCGGGAGAAGTGGAATTCGTCGCAGAAGCCCAGCTCAACCGCGATCTGCTTGATCGGCGTGGATTCCATTACCAGGCGTCGTGCGGCGTCTTCCATCAGGGCCTGGGTGCGGTAGCGGGCCGGGCCGCAGCCCTGCAGACGGCTGAAGGTCTTGCGGAAGGTCTGGTAGCCCATGCCCAACTCGCGTGCGGCAAGCGTGGCCGCTTCAGGATCGGCCGCTCGCTCGGCGATCAACCGGCGCGCCTTCTTCAGCCATTTCAGACGCGACTGATCCACGTCCCGTTCATCCCGCGCGCGGTTCATATCCGCCAGGAGTCCCTGCAGGCGTATGACCCGCTCCAGTGTGCTGGCCTCCTCCTGCCAGACCTTCTCGATGCGGGACTCCCAGTAGGAGACCGGTTCAAGGTGGTAAAGGGGGCGTGCAACATCCAACACCCCCCTGAGTTGCCACAACTCAAAGATGGACCCCTCGAACAGCATGTAGATTTGATCCCAGGTCTGTCCAGCCGTCGGAGCATAGTGGTGCACCACGCCCGGGCAAAGCAGGAACGCATCCCCTGCCACGAGTTCAATTGACGGCCCATGGGCCTGTCCGAATGTGCCGGCTCCCTGCATGGTATAGACCAGGGCGAAACAGTCGATCCGGCGGCGACCTACCCCTGTGCCGCCCGTCTGCCGGGTAGCGGCACTCACCCGACCGAGTCCGCAGACGCCGGCATCCTCAAAGAAGAGCTTGGTTATCGGGGTGGCTCGCTCCATCAGGACTCTCTCTGAGTCGATACCAAAATATACATATCAGAGACCAGTATAGCCATGTATACGGCGTGTAATGTTGTGTATGGTGATTTGTCGCTAGTGGTGGAGTGTACCAAGATAAGCATATCTGTCAAAGTGATTGGCTCCGATAGGCATTTGCGCTGCTGCTATGCGTTCCACGTTTGTGGCGACTTGGCAAGAAAGCCCCAACGGGGCGAGATATACTAGCCCAGGGCAGCGCCCTGGGGATGAACGCGAAATGAATTTAGCCCTGAAAGGGCGTGATATATGGTCGCACCATCAACAATTTCTCTATATCTCGCCCTTTCAGGGCTAAAACGTTGTCTTGTTTCGTTTCCCAGGGCGTTGCCCTGGGCTGGTATATCAAGCCCTTTCAGGGCATAGACCCTTTTCGGGCAGGGTCTGAAGGAGAAGAACCAAATGGAAGGTCAGCAAACAGCAAACGGCGTAGACGCCATGGTGGATCGGGAGAAGATGGATCCCAGCGCACGGAAGCTCCGTGATGCCTATGCGCGGGTTCCCGGCGCGCCCCTGTTTCGGAGGGAGTTTGGTTTCTACTGTCTAGAAAACTGGAAAGAGCAGGGCATGCCGGAAGACATGTCGGTTCAGGAACTCTTGAAGGATGTTTTTCAATGCGATCCGGCCGGGAATCTTGGCCTTGGACAGTTGGGTTGGTGTGAAGGTGGGTTCAGCCCCGTATTTGAGTCGAAAATTCTCGAAGACCGCGGCGAGCACGAGGTGGTGCAGGACTTTGCCGGGCGTGCTGTCCTCTGTTTCAAGGGGAGACGCACAGGGTTCATGCCTGAGTACATCGACCACCCGGTTAAGGATCAGGAGACGTGGGAAGAGAACGTCAAGTGGCGGCTGGATCCGACCACGGAGGCACGCTACACCGATCTCCCCGAGCGGATGCAGAACGCCCGCGAGCAGGCCGCCCGCGGCATCATGATCTCGCAGAACCTGGTCGGCGGATACATGTTTCTGCGCAGCCTGATCGGACCGGGAGACCTGCTCTACACGTTCTACGACGAGCCGACGCTGATCCATGACTGCATGGAGACCTGGCTTGAGCTGGCGGACGCCGTCATCGCCCGGCACCAGGAGTACGTCACCCTGGATGAGCTCTTCCTTGCCGAGGACATCTGCTACAACAACGGCTCCCTGATCTCGCCGGACATGATGCGGGAGTTCCTCTTTCCGTACTACCAGCAACTCATCGCGAACATACGCAGTCGTCAGATCGACAAGTCGCGCCACCTTTACATCCAGATCGATACCGACGGAGATGCCGTTCCTGTCATTCCCGTCTACCAGGAGATCGGCATGGATGTGATGTCGCCCTTCGAGGTGGCTTCAGGCTGCGACGTGGTGGCGATCGGCAAGCAGTACCCCGAGCTGGCCATGTTCGGCGGCATCGACAAGCGTATCCTCGCCGAAAGCAAGGAGGCGATCGACCGGGAGGTCGAACGCATCCTGCCCGTCATGCGCGAACGCGGCGGTTTCATCCCCACCTGCGATCACGGCGTCCCGGAAGAGGTGCCCTACGAGAACTACCTGCACTACCGTAAGCGCTGCGTGGAGCTGGGCGGGTGAAGGCCTGAAAAGGAGCCTCTGCTTGTGGCCGGGGATAATGGCCCCGGGTGAGCATTTGTCATCGCAAAGTAGAACCATCTCCGCTCGTACCTCGCTACGATGTCACTACGAAGGAGGGCTTTGTAGTGCGCTCGAAGTGAGGCACGAACGGCTTGTCCTACGTAGCAAGCGAAGCGCGAAGTCGGAAGAGCGTTCTCCGTGGGCCGCCCCAGTTAAGCTTAACGCTTACTTATCCTTCGGCCTGATCTTCCTCATCCCGCCCACCAAACTGCCTGCGGTACTCAGTCGCCGGCATGCCGATCAGCTTGGAGAATCGGTGGGAGAAGTAGTGGGAATCCGTGAAGCCTAGTCTGTCGGCGATCTCCTTGACTTCCATGTTGGTTTTCGTGAGAAGACGGCAGGCTTCCTGCATACGCATGTTGATCAGGTCGTGTTTGAAGGGGATGCCGAAGCGCTGTTTCCAGTAGCGGCGGAACGACACGTCGGACATGCCGTATTCTGCAGCCAGGTGCTTGGTGTCGTGCTGCCGCTCCAGTCTGGATGAAAGAATCGTGCGGATATGGTCGAGATTGGCATCATGCGGGGTGTCGGGTGGTGCGGGCTGCGCAAGCCGGGACTCGAATATCAGCCGATGACAGATGAGATCGATGCGGTCGGCCATGCCGTTGGCCTTTCTGTTTCGCAGACAGTCGATCAGTTCATTGACCAGGCGGCGCACCGTTTGAAGAGAGGCAATCGGCCATACCGGCTGCTGGGAGGGGTGGACGCCCCATGACTCGAACTGCGGTGCCAGCTCCGGGTCATAGACCATGAACACCTCTTCCCAGGACGCCCCCTTGGGTTCAGGTCCATACTCCTCGTAGACCCCCGGCCACACGGTAAGGATGCAAGGCGCTTCAATCGGGAACCACCGGCTGCCGTAGCGCAGCCGCCCGCGCCCTTTCAGAATAAAGACGAAAGCCACGTCCTGTGTCTCGCGCTTCATCCACAGGGTCTTGGACGGCAGATACCCCACCGTCCTTACCGTAGGGCCAAACGGCATGATACGGGGCAAGTCATTCATGTGGAACCAGAGCTCTCCCATAGCCTCACCATCCTGCCCCTATATGGTTTCATCGTCAATAAGTCTGATCAAAAAACTAACCTCTTAGATCAAAGGTTCCATTCACTTGTGTGCATGCTCTGTCGTATAATTGGCTGTAGATGTGGGACATGTCAGCCCTGCGACATATATGGAGAAGCATTATGAGTGACAACAAGCAAGAAACAGCAACCGGAGCTAACAACAGTGTGCAGACAAACAAAAGGAGTGCCGTCATGAACACCAGCATCATCAAGACCGCAGCTTTCGCAGTCACCATCATTCTCATCACAACCCTATCCGCTTCGGCGTCGGTGATTGCACGCTACGATGCATCGGGATTTACGAGTGCCGGTACAATATCCAGTTGGGCCGATAGTTCCGGCAACAACTACGATGCAAACACCGCAGTAGGCGATCCGTCTGTCACTCTTGCCGCGCAGAACGGTCTGGCGGTCGTAAGCCTTGACGGGAATGATTACCTGACTACACCGGATAGCTATACGATTGGCAGTGCCTTCGCTGTGGCAAAATACAGTACCGCAACATTCTCCGGCCATGACGGGCTCTTTACTGGGAATAATACCGGCTCTGGGAGTGCGATCTACTGGTCTGGCAATCTTAACACAGATGATTTATGGGGAGAGACTTCCTTGAGCCCTCGCTATTTCGACGGCGTTGAAGGCTCAACCGGGTTAGACATAGACAAATTCAGTCTCTACAGCGGAGTGGACAGCACGCCGACGTCATGGTCTGGTTACGCCATTGGCGCTGACCGCCCCAGTGTTCAAGGCACTGGTCGTGCATGGGACGGCGATATCGCTGAGATTATCCTCTTTGACACGGCGTTAAGCGACTTCGACCGCAAGGGCGTTGAGGTCTACCTGGACGAGAAATGGGGGCTGGGCCTCGGCCTGCGTTCCAGCTACGGATCCGGCACCTTCAACGTGGATACGGTGGCCCTTGGGCTGACCACTGATGACATCACGTTGGTCCTGCGCCTTGATGCATCGGAGTTTACATCAGCCGGTGCCATCAGCACCTGGAGCGACAGTTCGGGTAACGGGTATGATGCCACGGCCACCGGTGACCCAACGGTCGTTCTGGCAGAGCAGAATGGCCTGGCTGTCGTGCGTCAGGACGGCGATGATCATTTCATTGTGTCGCAAGAGTACACGACGGGCAGCGCATTCATTGTCGCAAAGTTTGGTGCCACGACATTTCCCACGGGGAGTTCGACTGAGGGCCTGTACGGCGCTAATACGGGACACGGAGCTGCAGAGATGTATTTTACAGGCGGCAGTGGTGTGAATTGGGCGAATGAGGATGGGAGTCAATTTGAGAACGCCAAGTGGTTCAATGGCGTCTCTGGCCATACTGGGATTTCTGACCCGGCCAAATTCAACCTCTCCACTGGTGTCGATGTTTCTCCGAGATCGTTCACGAGCTGGGCTGTCGGCGCGGACCGTGGCTTCGGCGCCGGGCGTGCGTGGACCGGCGACATTGCCGAAGTCGTTGTCTACGAAGAAACGCTGAGCGCTTACAACCGCAAGGGCGTCGAGGTCTACCTGGATGAGAAATGGAATCTGGGGATTGGTCTGCGTGCCGCCTACGGGGCCGGTAACTTCAACGACAACGCGTATGCACTTCACTTGGGTCCGCCACAGGGCACCATGATCACGATTCAGTAGGCTGCATAAGAGAAGACAATCATTTAGAATGACACAGCGGGCGCCCTTGCGTACAACATGCGGAAGGGCGCCTTTACTCTATAGGATACTACCATGACACCACGCGAGAACCTGATCAGTCTGTACCGAAGACAAGGATACGAGCATGCGCCGGTTGCGTTGCCGCTCTGCCCGTCGCTGAGGGAGCACTACGCGTCGATTGCCGGCGATGCGCCCATGGGCGAGTACTTCGACTATCCGGAGGGCTTCGCGACGCGCCCTACACCGGGACTCAACCTCAAGCCGCGTGATCCGGTCGATTGGTCGGTCTACTTTGATGAGCCTCTGAAGGCAGGAACCACGTTCAGCGACTATGGCGTGGGGCACGAACCCGGAAGCGAAGCCGCTAAGCACATGACCTATATGCGGCACCCGCTGGGGCGGGCGTCGTCGCTGGAAGAGCTGCAGGCATTTCCGTTCCCCGAATTGGATACGGAGAATGTGCAGCACATGCGTGATGCCGTCGAGGCGACTCATGCGGCGGGACTGCTGGCCCTGGGACACATGCATTGCACGGTCTGGGAAGCGGCCTGGTACATCCGCGACATGACCCAGTTGATGATGGATATGACGATGGAGGATGAGAAGGCGACGTTCATGCTCGACAAGATCACGGATCACTCCTGCCAACGCGCCGCCGCCTATGCCGCCGCAGGCGCCGATGTCATTGAGCTGGGGGACGACGTTGGCATGCAGGATAGCATCATGATGTCGAAGACGATGTACGAGGAGTGGCTCCAACCGCGGCTGGCGCGTGTGATCGCCGCCGCCAAGGCAGAGAATCCCGACGTCCTGATCTGGTATCACACCTGCGGCTACGTGGAGCCCCTCATCGATAACCTGATCGAGGCGGGTGTGGAGGTCCTGAATCCCATTCAGCCCGAATGCATGGACTTCGCCGAGATCCACGCGAAGTACGGCAAACAACTCTCCTTCCATGGCACGATCGGCACCCAGACCACGATGCCCTTCGGAACACCGGAGGACGTCAGGAAAGAGGTCCAGCGTAACCTCGAAATCGCCGGCGAACAAGGTGGCCTGTTCTGCTGCCCCACGCACATGCTCGAACCCGAAGTGCCCTGGGAAAACATCGAAGCCTACGTCTCCGCCTGCAAGGAGTTCAAGACCGCCGGAGGGTAAGCTGCTTAAGAAATGTCCAGGCCGTTCACGCCCTCCCTTCGGGAAGGACGTCCTACACCATACTCATTGTAGGACGGGCTTCCCCGGTATTCCGGGGAGCCCGTGTTGGCGGCAATAGTAAAAAGTGGTTAATGATTATGAAACTGCGCTACGACACGAGTGGACGTTGGTTCAAGGGGAACACGCATATTCACAGTACCGCCTCTGACGGCGGGAAGACGTTTGCTGAACTGGCCGGGATGTATGCCGGCGCAGGTTATGATTTCCTTTTCCGCACGGACCATTGGGTCGCTTCTGACACCAGCAAAGACGCGGAATCCTATCCGTTGCTATGGATAGACG
>JADHWE010000075.1 GCA_016783675.1 Kiritimatiellia bacterium | reverse complement strand
GTACTGGCGCTCATCATGACGTTAGGCACCCCCGACGAAGCGACCACCTGAGTGCCGCGAGTGCTTCACGGCAGCTCCAGCCCGGCAGTGCCACCACATCCGGCGAGACCTGAGACAGCGCGGTTTTTACAGCCCTTCGCACCTCGGCGCGTGAGATATCCTCATGAACGGCATTCTTGAACAGGGTCACTTTCCGGAAATGGTCGCCGCCTACCACGGCGTCCCAGGCATAAACGTGACTCGTTGGGGCTACCTCGATACCGACCAACTCACTACCATCCGCGGCAAGCTGCCTCCCTGCCGCTTCGAGGCGGGTCACGTGGTAGGGACCAAACCGAATAAAGAGAATCGCTACACGCATGGACCCATCCTAGTCACTGATACCACACCGAGGCAAGGTTTGCGTTCGACGACTCGATGTTGGCGTTCGGGGTCCTTCTGGTATAGGATTGGCCTCGCTTGGGAGGGTCTCGTGAGGTCGCCGCTGTCGCTCACCCGGTAAAGCGGTTATTACTACTGGACCACTGGTTGTTCCGCGTGTTGATGCATTGATGAGACGCCTATGCACTGTGCTGTCCTAACATCGTCCATATCGCGCTTGGCGGGAGGTCTCTTTGTCTCCACACGCAAGCTGTCGATGCACCTTCTGGCACGCGGCATTGAGATCGACGTGCTGGGTGTACGCGACACATACAGCGACGAGGACCACAGCGCCTGGCAGAACATCGGCATGCACCTCTTCGATGCACATGGGCCGCACTCTTTCGCCTATGCACCCGGCTACGCGGCCAAGCTGGATACGCTGGCTCCGGACCTCGTGCACTGCCACGGGCTATGGCAATATCCCTCGGTGGTCTGTGCCCGATGGGCCGGGCGCCATGGACGCCCCTACCTGGTGTCACCACGAGGCATGTTGGATCCCTGGGCGCTCGCCAACTCGCGACTGAAGAAGCAGATCGCCGCCGTCTGCTTTCAGCGTCGCCATCTGCAACACGCCGCATGCCTCCATGCCCTCTGCCAATCCGAAGCGGCATCCATGAGGGCCTATGGCCTCACAAACCCGATCTGCGTGGTGCCGAACGGAATCGACATGCCAGATACCGAGACCGACCATCCCGCGCCGTGGCCGACGGAGATAGTGGGAGGGCGACACGTCATTCTCTTCCTGGGCCGCCTGCACCCGAAGAAAGGACTAGCCAACCTCCTGCAGGGCTGGGGGGCACTGCTTCGTGATCTACCTGGCATGCGGCATACCTGGTGCCTGGTCATCGGAGGATGGGACCAGGGGGGCCATCGGGCCGAGCTGGAACGTCGGGCCGCCGAGCTGGGCATATCCGACAGCGTTTGGTTTGCCGGCCCCCTCCACGGGACCGAGAAAGCAGGAGCGTTTCAGCACGCTGCTGCGTTCATACTTCCATCCTTCAGCGAGGGCCTGCCCATGGCCATACTAGAAGCTTGGTCGTATGGCTTGCCGGTGGGAGCAACACAGGAATGCAACCTGCCCGAAGGACCCGCCGCAGGTGCTGCGGTCGCAATGAGTGCAGATGCGATTGGTGCTCGGACCTGCCTTGAGAGTATGACCAGCATGTCATCAGATGAGCGCATCGCCATGGGAGAGAAGGGCCGATGCCTGGTGCGTGAGCAGTTCACATGGGAGGTGGTCTCCAGAGAAATGTTCAACGTATATGAGTGGCTTGCCCAGGGCGCGGCCAAGCCGGACTGCGTCCAGCTTGCGACCTGATACCCGGCCTGCTCTGCCATCGACGCAGCCCAGAGCTGACCAACGGGCAACAACGTCACGGCCAAGGCAGCATGCCTGGGGGCTGTGGCCCTGAGCACGGCGAGCGACAATCTACCCAAAACGGAGGAGCAGGGATGCCTGCCGAGGCCTAGCAGACCGAGCGAAGCGAAGGTATGCTCCAGACCGGCAGGCATCCCTGCTCCGGAGTACCGCTTGCCTGTAATGCCAAGTGTCGATACTCTCTGTAGGAAATGGGAGAGGCAATATGTGCGGAATCGTAGGTTATACAGGGCAAGCTGACGTGGGAGGTATTCTGGTCTCAGGCCTCAGACGCCTGGAGTACAGGGGATATGACTCGGCCGGGGTTGCACTCTATGCCGATGGAGATTCCGAACTGACGGTAGTGAAGACATCAGGCAAGATTGTCGATCTCGAAGCAAGCATGCAGGCCGAACTGCCGGAGTCGAAGCCCTTCTCCTCCATGGGCATAGGCCATACCCGCTGGGCCACGCACGGCGCACCCACGCAGATCAATGCCCATCCTCACTCGAGCGACAACAAGGAAATCGCCGTAGTCCACAACGGGATTATCGAGAATTACGCCGATTTGAAGGCTCACCTCATAGCGGACGGCTGTACGTTCAACAGCGAGACCGATTCGGAGGTGATCGCACACCTGGTTCAACAGTGCTACCAGGGCGACCTGCGTGCGGCCGTGACCGCCGCGGTCAAGAAGCTGACCGGCACATACGGCATAGCGGTGATCTCGACGAAACACCCGGGAACCATCGTGGCCGCGCGCAGCGGAAGCCCGATCGTGGTCGGCCTGCAAGATGACGAAACCATTGTTGCCTCTGATGTCAGCGCCATTGTCAGCCGAACCAAGCAGGTGATCTTCCTGAACGACGGCGATATCGTGACCGCCACCGGCGGCGACGTGGAGATTACATCCATGTCGAGTACCACCGTAACGCGCGAATCGACGCTGATAGACTGGGATGTCGACGAAATCGAAAAGGGCGGCTACGACCATTTCATGCTCAAGGAGATTCACGAGCAGCCCGCCGCCATCGCCACCGGCCTGCGCGGGCGCCTGGACGAAACCGAGGGCACGGTCCGGCTGGGCGGGCTGCGAATGACGCCCATGGACATGGCCCGCGTACCGCGCATGATCCTGGCCGCCTGCGGCACCTCCTACTACGCCGGCATGGTGGGCAAGTACTACTTTGAAGACTTCGCCGGCATTCCGGCGGACATCCAACAGGCTGCCGAGTTCCGCTACCGCAACCCGATCATCGAGCCCAACGCCTGTATGGTCGCCATCAGCCAGTCGGGCGAAACCGCCGACACGCTGGCCGCCGTGCGCGAAGGGCTTATGAAAGGCGCAACGGTCCTCGGAATCTGCAACGTGGTTGGCTCCACCATCGCACGCGAGACCGGACGCGGCGTCTACCTGCATGCCGGTCCTGAAATCGGCGTTGCCTCCACCAAGGCGTTCTCCTGCCAGGTGACCGTGCTGGCGGAAATGGCGATCATGTTCGGCCGTACACGTCGGTTGTCGGCCAGCGTAGGGCGTGAGATGGTGCGTGAACTGGCTCGCCTGCCTGATATCGCCGCGGCCGTTCTGGAGCGAGAAGCCGAGATCAAGGTTATCGCGGAGAAGTACGCCGCCGCCGAGGATGCATTCTTTATCGGGCGCGGCTACATGTTCCCGGCAGCTCTTGAGGGGGCACTGAAGCTGAAAGAAATCTCCTATATGCATGCCGAGGGCTATCACGCCGCCGAGCTGAAGCATGGTCCGATCGCGCTGCTGGATGAGGACGTACCGGTGATCGTGCCGGTGCCGGACCTTCCGGACAAGGAGAAGACGATCGGCAACATGCAGGAGTGTCGCGCGCGCAAGTCTCCGGTGATCGCCATTGCCACCGAAGGGGACAAGGAGATCGACGCCTACTGCGACGACGTGATCCGTGTGCCCCGCTGCCAGGAATTCATCGCGCCGATACCCGTTGTCATAGCAGAACAGCTTTTCGCCTATTACGTGGCCAAGGCCAGGGGATGCGAGATCGATCAACCGCGCAACCTTGCCAAATCCGTAACCGTCGAATAGGAGGCATATCACGGACACGCGACTGACAGCACTCCAGGAATCGGGCGTCATCATCCCGGTGCCGGACCAGGTGTATATGGCGGATGATGTGAATCCGGACCGGATCGCCGCCGGAAGTGTCCTCCATCCGGGGGCACGACTCAGCGGACCCGATCTCGCCATCGGACCGGACAGCGCGGTCGGTACGGATGGTCCGGTTGTACTCAAGGACTGCCAGGTCGGTTCGGGCGTCACACTCGGCAGCGGCAGCTTCTCACACTGCACGATCCTCGATGGTGCCGATGTTGGACCCGGTGCGCACATCCGCCCGGGATGTCTGCTCGAAGAGGGCTCCTCCTGTGCCCATACCGTGGGTCTCAAGCAGACCGTCCTGATGCCGCACGTGGTCCTCGGCAGCCTGATCAACCTCTGTGACTGCATGATGGGCGGTGGAACCAGCCGCTCGAACCACAGCGAGGTCGGTTCCTCCTATATCCACTTCAACTACACGCCTCATCGAGACAAGGCGACCGCCTCGCTCATGGGCGACGTGCCACGCGGCGTGATGATGAACCAGCCGCCGATATTCCTGGGTGGACAGGGCGGCATCGTCGGCCCGGTGCGCATCGCATACGGCACCGTTCTCGCGGCCGGAACCATCCACCGACGCGATGTGCTGGAGCCCGGCCTCCTCATCACCGGATCGGC
Organism: Kiritimatiellia bacterium; assembly: GCA_016783675.1. GTDB lineage: Bacteria > Verrucomicrobiota > Kiritimatiellia > UBA8416 > JABMPJ01 > JABMPJ01. The sequence continues at coordinate 5,740 of JADHWE010000075.1, read as the reverse complement.
TGCACCCAAGGCGCGCCCGCGCGCCTATCAGCCGGGACTCTATGGCGACATCTCGCGCGTGCTGCGCAATAACTGGATCTACCTCGGCAACCTGCACGCGCTTCGCGAGTGGTATCGACACGTGAGATCACGCTTCCTGACCGCGCCCTCGGCTGCGCACTGTCACGCCGGAGCTTTGCTGCGACTGGATGAGCTGATCAACGAGCGGGTCAAGCAACTCGATCGCCTCACCGAACGCCTCACCGAGTCACTCGATCGCGCCCGGTCCGAGCACCCCGAAGCGCTTCCTGCGGCACCGTTCGGCCTGCACGAGAAATTCGTAGCTCAATGGCCCAAGCTGAGACCGCAACTGAACACCAAGTCAGGTCACCCCGGCGATGAAGGCACGCGTGACGCGTTCCTGGCCGCTATCGACGCCAACACCCCATACTTGGAAGCGATCAAGCGGGTACCCACCCCCGCCCGTACCTCCGGTACCGATTGGCTGCAAGGAATTGTGGACGAAGTAACAGACGGCTCGCTCGGAGAGCTCGCCCTACCTGGCCATCGGTGAAAATACGCCCATAACCAGGTAGGGCGAGCTGTCCCCAGCGAGCCGCAGCACCGCATTGAAAATGAACATAGCAACAGGACCTGACCCATGAGCAAACTCTTCGGAACCGACGGCATCCGCGGCGTGGCCAATGTGGCCCCCATGACAGTGGAAACCGCATTGGCGATCGGCCGTGCCACGGCCCACATATGCCGACGGCACGACAAACGCCACCGTATCGTTATCGGCAAGGATACCCGTCTGAGCGGCTACATGATCGAGAACGCGCTGACCGCCGGGATCTGCTCCATGGGTGTGGATGTCCTCCTGCTGGGTCCCCTCCCCACCCCGGGCATCGCGTTCACCACCTGCAGCATGCGCGCCGATGCGGGGATCGTCATCTCCGCGTCGCACAATCCCTACCAGGACAACGGCATCAAGATCTTCTCCGGCGACGGGTTCAAACTCTCGGACGAGGACGAGGCCGAGATCGAAATGCTGGTTTCCACCGGCAAGATCAATGACATTCGCCCCACCGCCTCCGAAGTCGGCCGCGCCAAACGTATTGATGACGCGATCGGCCGCTACATCGTCTTCTGCAAGAATACCTTTCCCGCCAACATGGACCTGGAAGGCATGAAGGTTGTCCTGGACTGTGCCAACGGAGCCACCTACAAGGTCGCCCCTATCATCTTCCAGGAGCTCGGGGCCGAAGTTATCGCCATCCACAACAAGCCGAACGGGCGCAACATCAACGCCGACTGCGGCTCGCAGTATACCAGCGACCTGAAAACCGCCGTCCGCGAGAACGGCGCCGATCTTGGCCTGGCTTTCGACGGCGACGGCGACCGCCTGATTGCCGTCGATGAGACAGGACGCGAAATTACCGGTGATTTCCTCCTCGCGATCTGCGCCCAGGGCTTACAGCAGGCCGGTGAGCTCAAGAATGACAAGGTCGTGATCACCTGTATGAGCAACGTTGGCCTGCGCCAGGCTTTCGACGGCATGGGCATCAGCTATCCCGAGGCCGATGTAGGTGACCGCAACGTGCTTGAACTCATGATCGAGGAAAAAGCCGTCCTGGGCGGAGAACAGTCCGGCCACATCATCTTTCTCAACCACCACACGACGGGAGACGGCATCCTGTCGGCCCTGCAACTCGTCGCCACCATGCGCCGGTCAGGCAAGACGCTGTCCGAGCTGGCCACCATCATGACGCAGTCGCCGCAAATCCTGATCAACATCCCCGTCAGCGAGAAGCCGTCGCTGGAATCCTTGCCCGGCTACACCGAAGCCCTCGCCGCCGCGGAAACCGAGCTCGGAGCCAGTGGCCGCGTCCTCAACCGCTATTCCGGCACGCAATCGATCTGCCGCGTCATGGTGGAAGCCCCAACCGACGACGACGCCACCCGCATCGCCAACACCCTGGCCGACCTGGTCCGTTCCCAGATCGGGGAATAGCCCTGTCTCACCCCTACCCCAAGCGGAGGCCAAGGTGCGGGGGCGTAGGCCTTTCCGGGCGGTATCCCGCACGGTCCAGCCAAGCCCCCGCACCTTGGCCGGAGCGCTCTACGGCAACGACCCAAACAATAGGATCCCCTCGCGTTCAACCCGGCGCCAGAGCGGGATGTACTCGTCGCGATCCATCGTCTTGAGATCCAGCAATTGCTGCTCAAGGCTAAGGGCATAGCGATCTTGAATCTGCTGCGACAGCGCACCAACAGTCTGCAACGCACGCAGACGGTTGCGGCCGGTCGAGAAGAGCATGGTCAGCATAAGGCGCCCGCCGTACTGGGTTTCATCGCGCGCCAAAGGACCGGTCGCTACGGCGGCGATCGGACGCGGCCGGATGATGCGACGGACCGTCCGGGCTACATCTTCCCAGAAAAGCTCCTCCGCTGAGAAAGCCGGCTGGAGCGCGCGATCCACCAGGTAGTGATTCCGGTTGATTTCGTAAAGCTGGGCACGGCCGTGCGGTTCCACGTGGAGGGCGCGCAACTCCACCAGGTTGTGCAGCGCGTTCATTGTCACCTTGTTGGAGAGCCCGGTCGCGCGCTGCACAGCCCGTCCCGTCATCGCCCCCTCCACCTCAAACAGTACACGCAACACGCGAAGCTGGGTGCGGTTGGAGAGCAAAGCATCAAGTCCGTGCATAGCAAACGCAGCATAGCGAAGGAAACCAACAGGATGAAGAGGAATCTGTGGTTGCCCACCACCGTCCCTCCCGCTAGCATGTGACCATCATAGGAACTTACACATGGGAGCAACCGCTATGAAGAGACTCGTCCTGTCCGCCATCGCACTTCTCACCATCGCCACGGCTTGCGTGGCCGGGATCCCGGAGAACAAGGGAAACCTGCGCTACTCGATCACCGTGAGCACGTTCAAGAACAAGGCCGGTTGGCACGGTCAGTGGAGTATCGGGGATGGGTTTTCCACCATCCTGACTGACGCACTTCAACAGTCCGGCTGGTTCATCGTGCTGGGCGACAAAGAGATGCGCGTCGAAGCCATGGCCGAACAGGATTTTGCCGCCAGCGGCCGGGTAGCCGGAGGCAAAAAGGCCCCAAAGATGGGCCGCATGACGCCCGCCCAACTCCTGGTCAAAGGCGAGATCACGCACGTGCAGTCGAGCACCACCGGCGGCAAGGGGCGCTTCAGCTTCAAAGGCATCAGTCTCGGCGGCAGCAAGGATAGCGCCGAAGTGAATATCACCATGTACGTCGTAGATTCCGAGACCGGCCAGGTGGCGGCCTCCACCAAGTTGGTGGGCAAGTCGGGACGCAAGGGCCTATCGGTCGGCTACCACGGATCCAAGCTCGGCGGACTGCGCGGGGATCTGGCCGGCTTCAAGAAGGACAACGTAGGCAAGGCGTGCGAGGACGCCGTCGGCCAGAGCCTCGAATTTCTGATTCAACAGCTCGAGGACATCCCCTGGGAAGGCTCCATCATGATGGCCAAGGGCGACAAGATCATCATGAACCGTGGCTCGCGCGAGGGCGTCACCAAGGGCGCTGAGTTCTCGATTGGTGAGATTGAAGAACTCGTGGACGAAGACACCGGCGAAGTGCTCGACAGCGAACTGACCACCGTCGCAACCGCTAAAGCCGACAAGGTCAAAGAGAAGATTACCTACCTGACCCCCTTAAGCGGAGCCGACAAGATCAAGAAGGGTATGTCGGTCTTCGCTGCGGAGAAGTAGAACCAAGGTTACTCATCGTCTGCTGCTCGGCTTCCGCAGGAGAATGGCAGAATCATTTACAGCAAAACCATTTATGGCAGGGCGGAGAGCAACAGCTCTGGATGAATGAGGGGAAAGCCGTTTTAGGGCGACCGCTTCGCGGTCGGTCTTCACTCAACCCCATCAGCCCCACCTACGATCCTTGGATCGTCATGGCCACAGATCCACCGTTGACTCAACTTCATCAACGCGACCGACCCTCTAATCCACCCCAACTGATCCTCAGCCCTGCTCCGATCTACGACCTCGTCTCGCCCAGTCAGAATGATTCTGCTGTAAATGATTCTGCCATTCCCCTGCAGACGATGAGTATCCGTGCCCACCTGTCCGCCGTGGCCTCTGGCGGAGGCGGATCTGCGGTTACACCTTCTTGAAGGCAAGGCAGGCGTTGTGACCGCCGAATCCGAGCGAGTTGCTCAGGCAGACGTTCACGTCTGTCTGGCGCGCTTCGTTCGGGACGTAATCCAGGTCGCACTTCGGATCGGGCTGGTGATGGTTGATCGTCGGCGGCACCACCTGGTCACGCAGGGCCAGGCTCACGGCGGCGGCTTCGAATCCGCCCGCGGCACCCAGCATGTGTCCCGTCATCGACTTCGTTGAGCTCACCATTACATCATTCGCCGCATCCCCCAGCGCCCCGTGAATGGCCGCCGTCTCCATGACATCGTTGAGCTGCGTACTCGTGCCGTGTGCGTTGATGTAGTTTACGTCCGCGGGCGTCACACCGGCGCTATCCATCGCCATCTTCATCGCACGCGCCGCGCCATCACCCGTCTCCGTCGGCGCCGTCATGTGATAGGCATCGCAGCTCATGCCGAATCCGGCCAGTTCACAGTAGATCTTGGCCCCACGTGCCTTGGCGTGCTCAAGCTCTTCCAGGATCAGGATCGCCGCACCATCGGCGATGACAAACCCGTCGCGATCCACGTCAAACGGACGACTCGCTGCCGTGGGATCGTCGTTACGCGTGCTCAGCGCCCGCATGGCGCAGAATCCACCCACGCCCAACGTGGTAACCGAAGCTTCTGACCCACCACTGATGATCACGTCCGCCTCGCCACGCTGAATGCTCTGCATCGAGAGACCGAGCCCATGTGACGCCGAGGCACAAGCCGTAACCACCGCGTAGTTGGGCCCTTGGCAGCCGTACTCAATCGCGATCATGCCGCCCGCCATGTTGATGATCATCTGCGGGATCATGAACGGCGAACAACGACCCGGACCACGCTCCAGCATGCTCTTGGCCTGCACTTCCAGGGTTTGTAGCCCACCAATGCCCGACGAGACGATAGTGCCCATGCGCGTCGCGTCTTCGGCTGAGAAATCGATACCGGAGTCTTCAACGGCTGACTTGGCCGCCACCATCGCAAAGACCGAGAATTCGTCCATGCGGCGCTGGGCCTTACGGTCAACCGCCACGTTCGGATCAAAATCGGAGACTTCGCCGGCAATCTGGCTGTTGAAATCCGTTGCATCGAACTTCGTGATCGGACCAATGCCCGATTCCCCCGCCTGCAGCTTCCGCCACACAGTCGACAGATCACAGCCCAGAGGAGACACCACTCCCAATCCCGTAATGACTACACGTCTCATTGCTTTGCCCTTCCTTTCACCGTCACACATCAGCGCACTACACACCAGGTGCATCCATGCTGAACTTGTAGCTTTGAATATCCAACAGCCAACACTCAACAGCCAACCGACCAACGGGAGCTAGGTGGTTCGTACTCGAACCACAGCAAAGCGCCAATGTCCAAGAGCTCGGTCCCCGAACTCGTTTCGGGGTGAGCGATATTTGCGCCCGGTACGCCCTGCAGGCATTCCCGTGCGCTTGCTGCTCGCACTTGGTTATTGGATATTCCTTGTTGGATGTTGGATATTCAGACCTTTCCAGTGCAAGGGACTGATCTCACCCACCCAGAAAATGAAATAACCGGGAACCCCTTCATGGGTATTCCCGGTTACCT
>JADHWE010000022.1 GCA_016783675.1 Kiritimatiellia bacterium | reverse complement strand
CATAGCAACATGGCCCCCGACGACTCCATTGCCTCAGAAGGCTCGTCTTGCCCAGCCGCCGTCGACCGTGAATCACAGCCAGCCGAGGCGATTGGGCCGCCCAGTCGTCGAGCATTCCAAGCTCGTCAACACGGTTCCGAAAACCAATCTGAATACTATTCTCTGTAGACTTATTCTTCATGGAATAAAAAATACCTACTGAGGCAGGTCCAGTCAAGCGCAGGAATGCAGGCCAGGCACCCCGGGGCTATCCAACTGAGCTACCGGGGTATGCTGCTTGTTATCAAGGAGTTATGAGTACACCACAAAACGGCCTGTGTTACATTTCTGTCGCAAAATCGCTCTGTGTGACATGAAAATGGCACAAACTTTCTCTCCGTGACTGCGTGGAAGAGTAAGTGAATTGACTGACTCGGTCAACCGCTCAGGTCGGTCGATCCCGCCACCTTCGTCAAGCACGCATCGGTCTAAGCGCTGCCTCTCCAACGAGGAGCGAAATCCGGCTCGTAGGCCGGGTTCAACTCAAACCGCAAGAACGCATTGTGGAGAGCCGTTACTCGCACCGCATCGAGCTTCTTCATACCATACTTCTGATCGACATACCTGCCCTCAAGCAACCCCCAATCAATCAGCAGGCCCAGTATCCTGTACTCAAGGAGTTTGCCAACAGACCAGTAGCTCTCCGTGCCTGTTTCATATTCGAGCGACTGCCGGATACCCGGCAGGACAATCGTATTCTCCGCTCCGTCAGTCTTTAGCCAGTCAACGGCAACGACACCCAGCCGGTAGAGTGTGTAAGGCACGCCCTTCTGCAGCGCTCCAGCCTCGGGGCCAGCCCACGCCAGGTAAGCAAGATTAACGCACCTGAAGCATGACACGAATAGGGCTCTGAACAGCTCTGTGCCACGTTCAGGGCTGAGAAGCCCCGCCCGTTTCTTCGGTACGACGAACTTTCCCTTGTAGCGGCGCAGCAACCCCGCTTCCTGGCAGACCACACGACTGCTATGCAGAGCGCGAATGTCTTCCTCATTCACCACCTTGTGAAAACGCCACACGTCCTCCCGGGCCTCTTCGCCGAGCATGCAGTCAACCATTTCCGCCACGAACTTCCGTGGAAGATTGCCTGCCGCCGTTGCTTTGACACCGTCCGCGTCATGCACCGCCTGTAACAGGGCCCGTGCTTGCCGGAAGAACAGGGATGATTCCAGTGTTGCGGGCTCCACATCACTATTAAACTGCACCGCACCGCCCGGCTCTCCCCACGAGCTATAGAGCAGGTGAGCCACCGCCGCCGCAGAGAGCCCTCCCATATCCGGGCGCGGAGTCATGTTCAGAGCCATCGACTTTGCCGCGAGGTGCCGGTTGACAGCATCGATATCTGCCTGCGTCAATCCCTGGCCCCCAGAATCAATCGGCATGATCATCTCTTACAGCACCTTTCCGTACGAAGCAGACGCCTTGGAACATCAGCGGGTAGGCCTGCTACTCACTGTCGTTCCTTCAGGAAGTCCTCAATTCGGGACGCGATATCCTCCGCGGACAGGCCTGAAAGATCGCCAAGTGCTTCCGCATTCAGGTCCGTGGCCAGCTCATCCATCTTCTCGTTGAGGAAGTGCATCTTCGCTTCCAGCCCCGCGCGATCTCCCGTTTCCCAGAAACCGCCCTCATCGTCGACTTCAAGATTCGAGAAGTACTGCTTCTGGAGGTACCTCAGCAACCCGACGATCCAGACGTGGACATCCGGCGACATGAACTGTGTTTTCATCGAAACCCAAGCGCGATCAGGGATGGTCCGCCCCTCGCATTGCTGGATCATATCCATGATTGAGCGCAGCCGACCGGTTGAATCAATGAAGAACACCAGGGCCTCACCGCCACCTCCGGGCAAGAGAGAGATCCCCTTTAACCCCAGATGACCTTTGATGGTCACGGAGCTTTGTCCATGCACCAGCTCTGCATCCGGTGATACAGCCCAGTCATCATCCAGCAGGCTGTACTCCCAGCCCATGCTCTTCGCAACGTCTGTCAGTTCCCGCTGCAGATCCCGTATCCGCTCAGGTTCATCAATCACCCCGCGATAATGAATCGTCACCCCCATCGGGCATGCCCCCTACTTTCTGGTACCGCCGGACTGCTCCGGTGGCCTGAAACCACAAATACACACCATCCCTCTAGAAGCCATGCGCTTCAGGTCTTGAAGCGCTTGCTCACCGGTCAGTTTCGATAAAAGCGCATTCATCGGTTTCAGCTGCCCACACACACACGACCTGATCCGCTGCAATCCTCATTCTTCGACCGTATGAAACGAGTTCGCGAATCCGAGATTTGGCCTTTGACAGCTTACGACTCCTGTGCAAATATACTCCCGGACTGGGAATTCTCGGTCGGTAGGCACTTCTGGAAACGGAGGTGCCTATTTGCTTTCTACGGAAAGACCTTCCAGCCCTCGACGCCGCTCTTGTGGTAAATCTTCTGCCGCACGATCTCATAAGCACGGTTCGACTGCTCGGGGCGCAGCACATGCCTCGCACATGGATGCGCACAGAGATCGGCCAGTTGAATGCCGGCAATGTTGTCGAATTTTCGGCGGAAAACCAGCGGACATTCTACCTTCTTAAACCGATCTCCTCTGATACAGTCCGTGCCTTCGGTCATGATGCGAAAGAAGCATCGCTCCAAGTCTTTGTCTTCCGCCTTTCCCCGGGCCTCGGCCACAATCGGCAGCTCAGAGAGCCGGTTGTCTTCGATAAAGTGGATCAGCCGTTCCATCGTGAACTCCAGTGCAAGATCATACGGATTCACAGCGTCCGTTCCGTATCGATCCCTGTGTTCGTCCTTACGGACAGCCGAAACAAAGAGCGTGTACGGGAAGACTCTCATCAAATCGCTCAGTTCTCCCATGAAGGCCTTTCGGTTGTCTGGGACCTGAAGAAACCCAAAGGGGCCTTTCGCCTTGCGAATGTCACGACTGTGTAGATTCACCCCTTCATGCACCCAGTACTTCAACTTCAAGCGTGCCAGTGCAGGGATGATCTGATCGACGTAATCCGTACGTCGCACGACAATCGTTGCGAGGAGAAACAAGGGGAAATCCTTGTCGATCAGCTCAAGTGTATGGTCGCCGCACTCGTCAAAGAATGCGATGTATTCAGATGTTCCGCCAACATTCTTCATTTCGTCCCTTCTCAGCCCCGCAACAAGCACCTCTTGACCGACATCTTATAGCGGGCAGGTACCTGCGGGTCGAGAGATTAGTAGATCCCTTACCTAGACCTCATCCGAAAAGACTTTCGGATGGGGTCTATCTAATGCATCCTGTGAGCTGTTAAGAACCAAGATGCTTCCGCCTCACCTTCTGCCGCTGTTTATGCCTATTTTCTATGATAGATGCACAGGATGATGATATGACCAGGAACACAGCACACCTAAACCAGCGCGTTGTTAACGCGGCGCAGCACGTACTGGATGAAAAGGGGAGAAGTGATGCCAGATCCACAAACACCCGATCACGACACCACTGAAGGGCTGATCAGAACCGAGATCTGGCCGGGAATCGAAGGCATATTCGAGGGGACAGAGCTACGCCTCGACGCCGCGTCAGAGAATGGACAGCCGAGAATCGACACTGAGCCCGGTCCTGAAACTGCAGTCTCGTTCCTGTTTCTCGTGTCGAGCAGCGAAGACCCATGGTCTGAGAATGGCCGATCGCCCTACTTCTGTCGATTCAACATCACATGCAAACGACGCGGCTACATGGTGGGTACGGATCTCTACATACTCTTCCCCGAGGAGACAGACATGAATCGCCTCAGGCCGATCTTGGGGAATCGCATGTTCTCCGGCAACCCACCGTCGCTAAGGCACGAGATTGGACACGGCGACCTGCCAGGGGTGCTCGTGGTCGGCTTCAGCCACGGATCTGGAGGCGAGTACTATGGCGACCTGCCAGTCGCGACCATGCTCGCCGACCTCGCCGAACGGATCAACTACCTGCGTCGAGCCATCCGTGTTGTTCACAAGCTGAGCGAAGACTACACCAGTGACACACAACTAAATCGGCTCGTGCGGGAACTCGAGAAATGTTTCCCCGCCCACTGAGCACGCTCGTGCTCTACGCCTCGTAGCGGCTCCAAAAGCTTCGTTTCCGGCCGTGGTCTTCCTTGAGTTGGGCCATGTAGGCCGCATGGCTCAGGTAGCCGTGCCAATCGTCGATCTTTCCGGCCAGTTTGTCCAACTTCCGCAGGTAGCGGACACCGTGAGTGTAGTACTTGGAGACGCCACGGGCCAGGATGGATTCCAAAAGGGCGCGGTAAACCATGCTTGCCGCCAATCTCCTCTTGCGCTTGGCCAATGTTGTGGCGATGGGGAGAAGGCTCGTGTAGAGCCGGCCATTCATCTGATCGGAGAACCGCAAAACGTGTTCTTCTGCGTCTTCAAGGCAGCCTACATCCAGAAGAAACTCGGTATCGCCGGATGAGAAGTTATCTTGTGAGCTGATTGCGTTGCAGGCTTCTTCAATAATTGCAGGTTTGTTTTCTTTGCCAACGATGGCCAGCAGGCGGTCGAGTGACTCACGGGTTCGTCCGCGGTCAAACATGAGCTCGGCTTGTATGCCCGCTTGCTCATGGTCTCCAAGTGCCTCGAGGATCTTCAGCATAAGCTCATCGCGTTCGTATTGCTTGAAGGTGTCGGTAGCCTTGGCCTTCTGCAACCACTCCAGCGCACTTTGCGGGTCACCGGCGTCAAAATGGACTTGCGCAATGTCCAGAAACGCAGCTACGGATAACTCGCCCCAAGAGCGGCGGCGTGCCTTCTCGAAAAGGGCAGGGTCTTTGATCTGTCGGGCTATGGATTCAATCGCGAAGAGCCAGTTGCGACCTCGGTATTCGTCCGGGGCCTTCTCGGTTCGCTCCCACATATGATCGACCAAGGTGTTGAGGTCGCCAGGGGAGAGGTATTGGTCTGCACATTCGATCACCGCATCACGGACCCCATAGTTGTCGCCTGACATCAGATCGACGACGGTCTCCACAACCCATTGTTTGTCCGCGCATTGCGAAGCGAAGTGCGCAAATGCTCTGGCCGCGTCGTACCTAAAGACTTCGCCAACGGAGCCGCTTGAATCATCGCACTGCTCCATGATGGCCCCATCAGCCTTGAAGAATGAAGCCGCGAGCTCAACGCCGGTACGTGCCTCTTGAACCCCATCCCTGAGGCCATCCAACAGAACGGAGAGCTCATAGGCGAAAGCGGGGCGTCAGGCCATTGGGTCGTCAGCCGCAGGCGCGGACCGGCCCACCCCACGGTGCCCAGGTTGCCGGCGCGCAGATAGTCGTATGCGCCGCGGCAGAGGGCGACCGCGCTGCTGCCCCGCAGGGTCAGTGTGCCGCCGCTGGCCAGGTACTCGTAGACATCGCGTTCTTCGACAAGCGGCAGCGTTTCGAGCACGATCGTGCGCGCCCGCTCCGGCCCGACGACCCGCTCCAGCACACCACGCGCCCCCGCGATGGCGGGGTCCTGCGCAGGCGGTACGGCCAGGGAGCGGCCAGTCAGCGAGGCCGCTGCGATTGAGAGAATCGCGTTGAGTAGCGCTGCTCTGCGAATGTTTATCTTCATGGGGCACTCCCGTGGAATCTCTTAGAACCATCAGACAGGCACCATAGTAGCCCACGGGCTGCATGGCGTCTTTGGCAAAACAGGACAATGTCCTTATCATTCTGGGCCATGTAGTGAGACCCAGGCCTCGCCGCTCGGCATGACAGAAGACCTTAGGAAGATGTCATCCGGAGCGAAGCCGAGGGATCTCCTATGCGCCCCAGGGCTCAAAACTCGGGTAAATCCTCGAATCAAGTCAGGCTTGCCGCATCCATCCGCTTCGGCCTACCATGCGGGCATGCGCAAGCCAGATCCAGTGAGCGAAGCGACACTCCGGGAGAGCGACCTGTTTCGGGAACAGCTTCATGGCGCCCAGTTGCAGCAGCTCTTCAACTATTTGCCCGGCATCTACTTCGTCGCGAAGCGTGAGGATGGCCGGGTCATGATGGCCAACGATGTCGCGGTTCGGCTGTGCGGCTTCGAACGTGAGTCGGACATGATCGGCAAGACCGATTATGAGATCTTCTCGCCCGACCGTGCAGAGGCCTATGTAAAGGATGACCGGCATGTATTCGAAACGGGTGAGAGCATCATCGACCGCGTGGAGATGGCGCCCGACCCGAGCAACTCGATCAACTGGTTTGTCACCACCAAGATTCCCCTCTACTCGGACGAGAGGGAGATCATCGGATTGGCCTGCATCGCGCGCAACATGACGGATGCCTATGCGACGCTGCGTCCCTATGCAGAAATGAACGAGGTGCTTGAGTATGTGCGGGAGCACTACTCCCGACCTATTAAGATCGATGAAATGGCGGCGGTTGCGCATCTGTCAGAGCGGCAGTTCGAACGCCGTTTTCGCCAAACGTTTCAGATCACTCCTACCCAGCATGTTCTGAATGTTCGGATCCGCGCCGCGTGCAACCTGCTCACATCCACCCATGACACTATCGCGGCGATTGCCCAGACTGCGGGTTTCTACGACCACAGCCACTTCACGCGGAGTTTCAAGCGCGTCATGGGGCATTCTCCCTCCGACTATCGCAAGCGGGGTCGCCAAAGCCCGTGGTGACGTACACCCCTCTGACGGTTTTGTACAAGCCGTGACACCGTTCGACTGGTACTCTACTGCTGGGATACGCGCCCTTAACGTGTCCCGAATTGACAAGCATTATGTCCCGTTTAGCCAAAGACGGATTGACGAAGCACCAGGCTCTCTGGGTAGATTTGAGCAGGCAAGTAGGATTCTGAACCATAAACGAGGTAGAACATGCAGAAGCAGGGAAGTAGTCGCAGGCATTTTCTTGGACAGATGCTGGCGGCCGGAGCCGCCGCCCAGATTGTCCCCCGCCACGTACTGGGCGGGCCGGGATATGTGTCGCCCAACAGCGAAATTACGCGCGCCATCATCGGCTGCGGCGGCATCAGCGGATCCCATTTGGGTATGAATTATGCCCGTATTGTGGCGTTCTGTGATGTGGATGCCCAGCGGGTCAAGAAATATGCAGAAAAATGCCCTGACGCGACCTTATACCGTGACTTCCGCGAGGTCCTGGCACGCCCGGATATCGATGTGGTGCACATCTGCACCCCCCCGCATTGGCATGCGGCCATGAGCGTGATGGCAGCGCGCGCCGGCAAGGATGTCTGGTGCGAGAAACCGCTGACCCGCACGATCGGCGAAGGCAAGAAGGTCAAGGCCGCCATCCGCGAATACGGACGCGTCCTGCGCATCAACACCTGGTTCCGATTCAAGAGTGGCCTCTACGGCTTGGGCAGCGAGGCGGCACCCATGCGTAAACTGGTGCTCTCCGGTATGCTGGGATTCCCGCTCAAGGCCCGGGTCGGCGGCCATACCGGCTTCAACTGGAAGCACAACTGGTGCGGCGACTCCACCCTCACCACTGAGCCGGTTCCGGATCATCTTGATTACGATCTATGGCTCGGACCGGCACCCTACAAGCCCTACAACGGGGCGCGTGTGCATGGCCGATTCCGCGGCTACTGGGACTATGATGGCGGCGGACTGGGTGATATGGGACAGCACTATCTCGATCCGATCCAGTTTCTGATGGATAAGGACCACACCAGTCCGGTCGAGATTGAGGCCGATGCCCCACCCCAGCATCCGGATGCAGTCGGCACCTGGAAGCAGGTGCGCATGAAGTATGCTGATGGCTGCGAAATCATTCTCGATGGTGATGGCAGTTTGAAGAATCTGCCCTTCCTGGAAGGTCCCAAGGGCAAGCTCTACAAGGGATTCGAATCAGACATCCCGAATCTGCGCGCCAAAGTGGATGCGCTACCGGATATCGAGCCGGTCGTCACTGACTTTGCCGTCTCGGTGCGCCATCGCAAGAAATTCGCGCTCAACGAAGAGAACGGACACCGCTCCTGCACGCTGATCAACCTGGCCACGACAGCCATACGGTTGGGCCGCCCGCTGCGGTATGATCCGGTCAACGAATTGTTTATCGGGGACGAAGAGGCCAACCGCCTGCTCGACCAGCCGATGCGGGGGCCGTGGCATATTTAGGGGAATTGAAAATTGAAGGTTGAAGATTGAAAATTTGTGGAGAGCGTTGGCTGGAGACTAGACTTGTTCTTATCTGTCAGTTGTTGTCATTCCGAGCGTAGCGAGGAATCTCTGACCAACCGGTGGTGCGGAGATCCCTCGCCAAGCTCGGGATGACAAGGGGTTATATATGCGTATTGGAGAAGCACTACACTAAGGTGAAGTTGACACAGTGAAGAAGGATAGCGATATGAAGCGATTGATGGGTGCGATGATGATGGGGATGCTGCTGGCTCTGCCGGTGCTGGCGGAACCGGATGTTGAGGCGTTGGTTAAGCGGATGCCGACCAAGAGCCATGTGGACTCCGACGCGATATGCGCTGAAGTGCTGACCGGTGGTGCGGAGGCACTGGACAGTGTCTTCGCGAAAATCACGCCGACCACGGCCGACGACATGGCCGCCCGCTTCACGGCGGGCGCGCTGGTGCATTACAGTGCGCGGCCCGGGGCCGACACCGAACGACTGGCGGTGGCGGAGGCGTTGGTCCGTGCGACGGATGCGACGACGAACGACACCATCCGCGCCTTTATGATTGAGCAGCTCCAGTGGGTCGGCAACGCGGTCCATGCCGCGGCCATCGCCCCGCATCTCCAGAATGAGCGACTCTGTTCGGATGCCCTGCGCACGATTCGTCTGACCGGCGACAACAAGGTTGAGAAGATCCTGATGAAGGCCGTGACCTCGGCGTCCCCGGCTTGCCAGACCCTGATCGTGAAAGCCCTGGGCGATATCGCCTCTGACGCGGTCGTCGCGCCGGCGCTGGCGCTTCTCAAGAACGACGAGGCCCCCGCCCAAGCCGCCGCGCTCTACGCGATTGCCCGCACGGGCGACCCGCGTCAGCTCACCGTTATGGAGACCGCAAAGGCGACCCAGCCGGATCTGTACCTGATCTACCTGGCCCGCATGCTGGAGCAGGGACACGCCTCCGAAGCGGCCAGAGAGAGTGAGGCCCTGCTGGCCGACACCGAGCTGCTCTCTGCCTACCGCTCCAAAGCGCTGGACACACTCGTGGCCGCCCGGGGCAAGAAGGCCCTCGCGACACTTTCTGACGTGGTAATCACAGAGGACCCGGCCCTGCGGCACAGCGCCATACGCCTGCTGACTGCGCTGCAGGGATCCAGGATCGACAAGGCGATGTTGACCCGTCTCGAGGGCGCCGAAAGCAAAGCCCTGGCGCCATGGCTCCTGGTCCTGGCTGGACGCGGCGCCGCGCAGGTGCGTGAGCCGGCGGTCAAGGCCCTGGCCGATCCCGAGGCCGAGGTGCAGCTGGCAGCCGTGGACGCCCTGGGCATGCTGGGTGGTGACGCGTCCGTCGCGCCATTGCTGGCCACGGCCGGCACGAATGGCGCCGCAACCAAAGCGGCGGCGCGGGCACTGGTGAGTCTTAAAGGCGAGCACGTCAACACCCTCTTGGCCAAGGCCCTGGCCAGCCCCACCGTGGCGACGCAGGTCGCCGCCCTCCAGGCGCTGACCTCACGCGGGGCGTGCGAGCATATGGCCGCGCTGTGGCCCCTACTTGAGCAGGCGGATTCAGGTCTGCGCAAGACCGCACTCAAATCGATGGAACGCCTGGCGAGCCCGGCAGACCGGGCACGGATCCTGGCGTTCCAGGCAAAGGCATCCGACAGGGGGGAACGATCGACAGCCGCTCGCACCGTCCTTAGCATCACCCAGGACATGGCGAAGGGCCCCGAGCGTATGGCCCCCATCCTGGCCGCTATGGCTGCGGGCGATGACACGATCAAGCAGGAACTGATCAAGATCCTACCCGCGTTAGGCGGGCCGGCGCCCCTGAAGATAGTGGTAAGCACATCGAACGAAGACAGCAGTGTGGCCGTGCGCACGGCCGCCACACGCGCCTTAACAAGCTGGCGGGACCCGGCCGCCGTGACACCGCTCCTGGCGGTTGCCGCAAACGACAAGGTGGAGACCCATCGCATCCTGGCCCTGCGTGGTATCGCGCGCCTGCTGGCCATGAAGCAAGGTAGCGTGGACGAGCGCGTGGCGCATTATGAAGCCGCCCTGGAGCTCGCCACCCGCGATGAAGAGCGCGATGCGCTGGCGGGCGGACTGGAGAAGATTGGGGACGCCTCCAAATGGCTCAGGGCCAAGAGCCTGGCGCGCGGCAAGCCGGTAACCGTCTCGGTCGGCACAGAGGCGGGAACCGCTCCCGCCAGGGCGGTGGACGGTAAGCTCGAGAATACGTCAGCCTGGTACGGCAACGCATCACCGGCGTGGCTCCAGATCGACCTGGGCAAGGCCCAGAAGATCGGCGCAGCACGGGTCGTGTTCTACAGTGACGGCACACGCTTCTACACCTATCAGTTCGAAACATCCGTCGATGGCAAGAAATGGACCCTCGCGGCGGACCAGGCCGGCAACCGCACGCCGTCCACGCTGGAAGGGCAGTACTTGAGTTTTGAACCGGTCGAGGCGCGTTACGTGCGACTCCAGATCATAAAGAATAGCGGCAACCCGTCGGTTCACGTGGTCGAAGTGGAAGTCTACACCACGCTGCCTAAAGAGAAGACCGCCACGCCGCCCTGCCCTGCCCCACCGGCTCCGGCTGTCGTCACACCGGCGGCTGTTGCAGCGGTCAAACCGGCCGTCAAGCCAGCCGCGGCCACCCCAGCCGCGACTGAGCCCGTCGCCGCGGACGCGGAAGGCTTTGTCCCGCTCTTCAACCGCAAAGACCTGACCGGCTGGCAGGGCAATACGGCAGGCACCCCCGTCAAGGAGGGTGTCATCACGGCGCGGCAGGGGAATGTCTTCACGAAGAAGGAGTATGCCAACTTCATCATGAAGCTCGAATTCAAGTTGACCCCGGGCGCCAACAACGGCCTCGCCATTCGCTGGCCGGGCAAAGGAATTCCGGCTCACACAGGCTACGAGCTGCAGGTGCTGGACAATACCGCCGCGAAATATGCGAAGCTCAAGACGTGGCAATATCACGGCTCGATTTACAGTATCTCGCCGGCCAAGCGCGGCTTCCTGAAGCCGGTCGGCGAATGGAACCAGCAGACGGTCATCGCGAAGGGCGACCGGATCACGGTGATCCTTAACGGCGAGACGATCGTAGATGCGGTCGATGTCTCAGCCGCCAAGCGCCCCGAGAGCGGCTTTATCGGGTTCTGCGGCCATGGCGACGAGGTGCACTACCGCAACCTGCGTATCAAAGAGCTCCACAACGTGCCGCCGCGCGGCTTCACGGCCCTGTGGAATGGCAAGGATCTGGATGGCTGGTGGGGGCTGGGCACAGAGCACTACAAGAAATACCGTGACCTCGCGCCGGAAGCCTTTAAGGCACGCCAGGCGAAGAGTCGCGAAGATATCCGCACCCATTGGCGAGTCGAAGGCGATGACCTGGTAAACGATGGCCGTGGGCTCTATCTCTCGACCGACAAGTTCTACGGTGATTTCGAGTTGGTGGTGGA
The DNA here is from genome assembly GCA_016783675.1 of Kiritimatiellia bacterium. GTDB lineage: Bacteria > Verrucomicrobiota > Kiritimatiellia > UBA8416 > JABMPJ01 > JABMPJ01. The sequence goes on along the minus strand of JADHWE010000022.1, from coordinate 24,319 downwards.
CTACAAGACCGTCGCCAGGGCCGACAGCGGCATCTACCTGCGCGGCGTCCCCCAGGTCCAGATCTGGGACAGCACCAAGGCGGGCGGCAAATGGAATATCGGGGCCGACAAGGGCAGCGGCGGCCTCTGGAACAACCCCGGCGGCGCAGCGGGCAAGGACCCGCTCGTCCTGGCCGACAAGCCCTTCGGCGAATGGAACCACTTCCGGATCATTATGAAGGGTAGCCAGGTCAGTATCTGGTTGAACGACCAGCTGGTGGTGGATGATGCCGCGCTGAGCAACTACTTCGATCGCAAGAATCCGGTGCCCGCGGATGGTCCGATTCAGCTACAGACGCATGGAGGACAGATCCGTTGGCGCAATGTCTTCATCAAAGAATTGACACAGGAAGAAGAGTAGAAAGAAGGTAGAGCTATGATCAAGGTAGGTATTGTCGGTTTTGGTGTAATGGGGCGTACACATTTTCTGGCCTGGCAAGCACAGGAGGGGGCCGAGGTCGCGGCGGTCTGCGAGGCCAACCCGGAGGTCATGGCCAACGCCACTGTCGGCGGCAACATGGACCAGCGGTCCGCTACGGTGGACCTGACCGGCGTCGAGGTGTATGAGGACTTTGACAAGATGCTGGCCGAGGCGGGCCTGGATGCCGTCTCCATCACGCTGCCAACCCATTTGCATCCGCCCTTCACCATCAAGGCCCTGGAGGCCGGCGTCCATGTGCTGTGCGAGAAGCCGATGGCGCTGAATACGGATGCATGCGACGAGATGCTCGCGGCGACCGAGCGGTCGGGCAAGATCCTGATGATCGCCCAGTGCATCCGCTTCTGGCCTGAATACGCCTGGACCAAGTCCGCCATCGCGGATGGCCGCTTCGGCAAGGTGCTGTCGGCCAATTTCGATCGTCTGAGTGCGGCGCCCGGCTGGAGCAAGGATAGCTGGTTTGCTGATCCGACCAAGAGTGGCGGCGTCACGTTGGACCTGCACATTCATGACGTGGACTACGTGCAGTATCTCTTTGGATCGCCACAGGCCATCAGCGCATCCGGCGCACGCTTTGAGAACGGGATGCTGGGCCACATTGACAGCGACTTCGGTTTTGCCGACAACCTGTCGGTGACTGCGACTGCCAGTTGGATGATGAGCGCCTCCTACGGGTTCTGCATGGCCTTTCGTATTGCCTTGGAGGGGGCCTCGCTGGTCTTCACATCCGGTCAGGCCCCGGCTTTGAAGGTTTATCCAGCCGAAGGGGAGCCCTACCATCCCGAGATGGCGGCGGGTGATGGGTACAGCGGTGAGATTGCCCACTTTACAGCCCTGCTGAATGGTAGCGCGGAACCGGAGATTACACCGCAGCAAGCCAAGGAATCGGTACGGATGGCGATGGAGGCGGCGGCGGCGGTGGGGTGAGTAGAGGACGTGGTGCTGTCAAGAATTCCATAAGAGAATGAAAACGGGGAAGAGGGTTGACGACTACGGCGACGACTACGGCGGACGACTGGGAGAATCTCTTTTCGTAATCCGTAGTCGTCGCCGTAGTCGTCCACCGAATGGATAGGGCAAACGAAAGAAACCAAGCAAAGCGAAAGGGAACCAAATGAAATGTGGTCGTTGGGATATTGGGGTCTGTAGCTGGTCGCTTCAGGCGGAGCTGGACGGGGTCATTGGCAGCGTGCGGAGCATGGGTATTGACCGGTTGCACCTGGCTGTGCGCGGCATTGATGCGGCGGCCGTCGGTGCACAGCTTGCCACGAACGGCATTGCCGTGAGCTGCACCATGATGGACTTCCCGCAGGAGGATTACTCTTCTTTGGAAGCCATCAAGCTGACCGGCGGAGTCGGACCAGATGACTGCTGGGAGGCCAACAAGCAGAGCTTCGAAGCCGCGGTGGCGGCGACCGTCGCCCTGGGCGTTACGTATCTCTCGCTGCATGCGGGCTTTATTGATGAGAGCAACCCCGTCTACGCCCAGAAGTTCAAAGATCGCATCACCTGCCTCGCCGATATCGCGGCGGCAGAGGGCATCATGCTCCTGCTCGAGACCGGCCAGGAGTCGGCCACCGACCTCAAGGCCTTCCTTGAGGAGCTGAGTCATCCCGCCCTGGGCGTCAATTTCGATCCGGCCAACATGATTCTGTACGATAAGGGCGAACCGCTTGAGGCCCTGCGTGTGCTGGCGCCCTGGATCAAGCATGTGCACATCAAGGATGCCACCCGCACGACCGAGCCGGGCACGTGGGGCGCTGAAGTGCCCTGGGGTGACGGCGAAGTCCAGGCCGATGCCTTCGTCAACGCGCTCAAGGAGATCGGCTATGCCGGCGCGATTGCGATTGAACGCGAGGCCGGCGACAGTCGGGTCGCAGATATCACCGCGGCCGTCGAGCGTCTCAGCCGCTTTGTCGATTAATAGGATCACCCCAGGAGGGGCCGCAGCCCCACAAGGGTACTATCAAGAGTTCTTATAGATAAGAATGAGACGAGGGAGAGGGTGGACGACTACGGCGACGACTACGGATCACGAGTAAATCGCGTTCCCTCGTCCATCGTAGTCGTCGCCGTAGTCGTAGACCGGAAAGGCCGGAAAACGGGGAAGAGGCAGAAATGCTTAACCCCTACAGAAGAGAGAACAAGGCAAGAATATGTGCTGTCACTGTTGACAGTACGTCCGCAACAAGAAGGAGAGTCAGATGGACGTCACATTATACACCCTGCTCAGCGCGATGATGTTTATGCAATTCGCGGTTTGGGGCGCCTGGTCGCCGGTATTGGCTGCGCGCTTACTCGGCCCCCTCAAGTTCACAGGCAAGCAGACCGGATGGATCTACGGCACCATGGCGCTTGCCTCCATGGTCTCGCCGCTGATTGCCGGCCAGATTGCCGATCAATGGCTCAACACGGAATGGCTCCTGGCCGGTAGTCACATCATCGGGGCGGTACTCCTGCTGGTGGCCGCGAAGATGGACACCTTCAAGAAGCTGTTTCCCGCTATGGCGGCCTACTCCTTCTTCTATGCGGCGACCATACCGCTGAGCTTCTCCCTGCTCTTCACCCATATCGGTGGGATCATCGCTGACCCGGCACAGGCCTTCGATGCGGGCAAGATCTTTGTATGGATTCCGGTCGGCTGGGTCCTGGCGGGGTTGCTGCTGACGGCATGGCGTCATGCCAAGGGCGAAGGCGATGGAACCGACTGCCTGAAGCTGGCTGCCGGGGCGTCGCTGATCATGGGCATCCTCTGCTTCTTCCTGCCGGCCACCGTGCCGCCCGCACAAGGGGGCGAGGCGCTACCGTTCATCCAGGCGCTGGGACTTCTCAAGGACCGCAACTTCCTGCTCTTCCTCGTGCTCTCCTTCGTGGTGTTTGCGCAGCTTCAGTTCTACTTCCTGGGTACGGCCCAGTACCTGGGTGACCTCGGCGTGAAGGGCAAACATATCCCGGCCGCTATGGCGATTGCCCAGGCCGGCCAGATCTTCGCCACGTACGTTCTGCTCGGCTTCTTCCTCGGCAAGGGCTTCCAGCTCACGCTGGCTGCAGGTGCCGCGGCATGGTTGACCATGTACCTGCTCTATGCGGTGGGCAAGCCCAGGATTGTGGTGATTCTCTCCATGACGTTGCACGGTGTGGCCTATGCCCTCTTCGTCTTTGGTGGTCAGATCTATACCGACGTCGTGGGCGGGGAGATCAAGGGCTCGGCGCAGGCCTTGCTGACCGTGGTGACGCTCGGACTGGGCCTCTTTGTCGGCTCCCAGTTCGCCGGCTACATCATGGACAAGCACTGCACCGACGGAAAATTCAACTGGAAGAAGATCTACCTGACGCCCTGCATCCTGACCGCCGTGTGCGCCGTGCTGTTCTTTATCCTGTTCAGAAATCCGGCGGCGTAACCGTGGCGGCTTGGTCGCCGCTCCGATTCGCCACGTCTTCTCGAATCTTGCGCTGGGCGTCGCCCAGGCGCTTGGGCCAGGCGAAGGTTGGGGCTTGGGAGGGATCGTATCCGGCCAGGTGCGCGCGCAATCGCGTCGCCGGTCTTGAATAGACCAGGGCCGTATCTCCGAAGACCTCCAGACACAGGGCGGCCAGGCCGGGATCGTATTCGCGCAGCTCCTTGCGCGTATCGACATGGTTGTGATCGTGATCGGGCTGGCGGTTGTTGTTGAACCAGGACTGGACCCCTTCCGCGAAATACTCATGATGATTCATCGCGGCATACTTGCCCTTCCACCACTCCTTGGCCATGGCCTCATCGTAGGCCTTCTTGACCCGATCATCGAACGTGTCGTCCACCGAGGTGCACGGCAGGCCTTGGGCTGGTATATCTCGCCCCGTTGGGGCTTTTTGGACGGACTCTGGATAAAGCCGATCTTCAACAATCAGGAATAATGAACCGACCTCGCCAACATGCCATGCTTGCCGCACTCGTGCTGTCGGCCTTGGTCGTCCACGGCTCCAACACACCTTACCCGGGCGTGGAGGAGAGCGGGGAAACGATCTATTACAGCTCGTTTTCGCAGCCCCCCAATGACCTGGACCCGCAACGGGCCTATAGCGCCGAGTGGTTGCCGCCATTCCGGTCATATACCTTACAGCTCCGGCACAACAATGACATCCTTTTCCCGCTCTTCCGGGGTGACGTCCAGGCGCCGAATCTCCCCGTCCCTGAACGAGACCTCCACGACTGTCTGTTGCGGGGCGTGGAGCTTGAAATCTACATCTACATCAACCGGCCAGGCCGGGAGGACATAGATCTTGTCTCCAAATGTCTGCAGCAGCATCTCCTGGATGCCGATCATCCCGGCGCCGATCCAGTTGTGATCCGGCATCCCGTCATAGGCGGGGCCGAAGAATGACGGGAAGCGCATCTTCTTGTTGGCGTTGTTCATTTTCTTGACGTTGAGCGCCATCGCGTCGCCGGGGAGCCCCACCCGTGCAGCGAAGATGTTCTTCTGCTGCCAGCCGTAGATGCTGTTCAGGTCGATGGTCGTATCATGACGCCACGTTTCCCGGGCGATCTCCATCTCTTCCTTATCCGCAGGTGTAATACGGTTGAACGGGAACAGCGGATAGAACTGGGGCAGCTCCCTGGTCCCACCTGTCCGGTTGTTCCCTTCGCCGGAGGCCAGCATGGTATGTCCTCCATGTTCGCGCAGAAACGGCGTCGGTGGCAAGCGGTCGAGGAATGCTCTGTAGTAGTCCTTCTCTTCATTCGTCACCAACGCGCTCTCCAGGGCAATCAAGCCCTCCAGGCAGGCCTCCAGCCCGGCCACGACATCGGCGGGGTTGGGCATGTTGCCGGTCTCACAGGCCATGGCCGGATAGATGTAGAGCTTGCCGCGCTCATCGAACGGCTTGCCGTTCCGCAGCATCTGTCGCTTCTGATAATGTTGATCGAAGAAGATGACCGACTGCTTGATGAACGGGAGATACTTCTCGATGCTGCCACCGGTGAAGCGGTGGAATTCCAGGATCATGTAGGCGTGCTCGAGCTGCGAGGTGAAGTGGTAGCCAATACTGGCGCTATACATCATCCCGCGCTCCACCAAGCCCTTGGTGAACCCCGTGATTCGAGCGTCGCCGAACGGGACCTCCTGAGGGCGAATCCGTTTCTCCGCTGAAAAGCCATTCGGAGGCCAGCACCAGGCCAACGGGAAGGCGAGGCCGGTCGCGTCCGTGTTTTCGGCGTATAGTGCCCCTTCATGCCCGAAATACTTCTTCACGCGAATCGTGGCGCCGGGTAGCCCGCGTCTATAGAGGTTGAATTGGGCGCGCATGGCCCCCGCATCGCCCATCTTCAACATCGGCCAGTAGATCAGGCGCTGATTCTGCGCCCTATGGAAATCGCCACCCCAACACCGCCAATCCGGGTCGAACGGCTTGCCGAACGGATCGACCGTGAAGCTGCCCCCGTTGAATTTCGTGGGCGAGTCGCCGTAGTAATTGCACCCGAACTGGTAGCGCCCAAGTTGATAGTACAGACCAAGCTTCCAGACCGGATCAGTTGCATCCCTATCTTTCGGCTTCACCACCACCCGGCTTCGATCCCAGAAATTACGCCACCACCGGCGGTTTTTGACAACGTTGCCCCTTGTCCGCTGGACTTGGCCACACCTGTCATCCAGGCGTTTCTTCCAGTTCGCGAAAACCGCATCCCGGGCCCGGTGCGTTGCGATCATGATGTGATGTTTGGCGGATGTGCCTTTGCTTTCCAGGGCGAGGTACTTGAAATCGATCCCGCGGTAATTACCGTCGCCGCCCTCCGACTTTATGGCATGGCTGCCAATGATCTTTCCACCAAAGGTCAGATTCTTGTTCCCGTCATACAACTGGTCTTTGTACGCGGCAAGGTCCTGCTGTTCGATACCCACGTTGGGCGCCATCGGGCTTTCCGGGTTCCGATGGTAGAACAGGATCGTGCTGCCATCGTATCTGAACTCGTCCTTCAGCTTCTTGACCTCACCCGGATAGCCCACAAAGGAATAGCTGCCGAAGCGCGAACTGTCCCCCATCTTCTGCACCCGCGCCGTCTCCTCAAGCAGCCTGTCCCTGTGGCGCCAGGTTTCATATCGAACCCGATAGGCCACGGGCCGGGTCGACTCCACGACAAGATGGATCGAACCTGTCAAGACATCCGCCCAGCACTTCAGTTCGAGTTTGAAGTCGCAGGTGGATTTCTTGCCGCGAGCGGTGATGGTGACGCTTCCATCCTGCAGCCTCAGCTTCTGGCTGAACGCCGCAGACTCCTCAAACGGGTTCGGCGTAAAGGTCAGCCGGAATCGTCCCAGCTTCACGTACTCGCCCAGCTCGTTGAACGAGCCGCTTTTCTGCACATACAGCAGCACGTCCCCCTTCTCCACCCAGATGTTGCACCCCACGTCCCCGCCACCGAACGGCATGGAATCCATCGGCCCGTTGTCGCTGGGGCTCGTCCATTCCACGTCATAGCGGTCGGTCCAGTATTCAGCTGCTTTCACAGCACCCGCCGACAGAACAGAAAATGCTGCCAACACCAACCGGCAGCACACGTTCTCATACCGCATCCAATGCCTCCGCCTCATCTGAACTTCGTGAATGGTCCCGAGTCTGGCACACCACCCGCCGGTCCGTCCACCACGCACTGCTCCGCGACGAATCGGCGTAGCGCTACATGCGCAACTGGCGATCCGCCCGCGCCGCATCGGTTGGACTGTGCGTCACCATCAGCACGGCGCCGCCTGCAGCAGCAAACTCGGTAAATGCCTTAAGGACCGCCTCGGCGTTCTCGGGATCGAGGTTGCCGGTCGGCTCGTCGGCCAGGATGACCTTGGGACGGTTCAGGTAGGCGCGTGCCAGCGCGGTGCGCTGCATCTCGCCCACGCTCAGTTCGCCCGGCAGATGGTCGGCGCGGTCGCTCATGCCCAGTTCCTGCATCAATTCTTCGGCACGCGCGCCGACCTCCCCTGCGGGCGTCTTGAGAGCCACGCCACCGGCGAGGATGTTCTCACGCACGGTCAGGTATGGGAGCAGGTGAAAGCGTTGGAACACGAACCCGATCGTTCGGGCGCGTTCAAGCGCCCTGTCGTCGCTGTTCATGGCCGTGAAGTCGCGACCGTCGATGAGGACGGTGCCCTCATCGGGGTGGAGCAGACTGCCGGTGATGAGCAGGAGCGTGCTCTTCCCGCATCCGCTCGGACCGGTCACGGAAACAAACTCACCGGCCTGCACGCTGACGTTCATGTCATTCAGCACCTGTACCGGTGTGCCGCGTGCCGAGCGGTATGCCTTGGAAATCTTCTTCAGCTCAATCATTCGGCCCTCCTTGCTCGGATAAATCGGCCGCCTGCGGCGCGGTAGACCTGGCGGCAGCCCGCTTAGGCAGAAGCATTCGCACAGCCACGACCAACAGGAACATCGCAAAGATGCGGCGTAACACCGCATTCGAAAGGTGCGCGGCAATGGCGGACCCGACCAGGGCGCCCACGATGGCACCCAGTGAGAGCAGGCCGACACGCATGACGTTGATCTCGATGTCCGGGTTGGATCCGTAACGCATGACGCCCACGAGTGCCATCGGCACCATGACCGCAAGAGCAGTGCCCTGGGCCGATTTCTGGGTCAGGCCGAAGACAATCGCCAGAGCCGGTACGAGAAGAATCCCGCTGCCCACACCCAACATGGCGCTCAAAATTCCGGCCGCCAACCCCAACAGCAACAACATCGGACTCAGTTCCGCAAAAATGCTCATGCCTCACCTCCCACACTTCCACTTTTCATCCACGCCGCGAAGCCCCCGCGCAGGCTGGCGACGCGTTCAAATCCGCCCTGTTGCAGCAATTCGGCCGCCCTGATACTGCGTATTCCGACATGGCAGATACAGACGACCTCTTCGCGGCGCCACTCCTGCAACTCCCCTATCCGCGCCTGAAGCTGTCCCAGCGGGATATGCAGACTGCCGGGCACCGTGCCCCCCGCGACCTCGTGCGGCTCCCGCACATCGAGCAGGCAACATCGCGTGCCGGCGTTGCGTAGCTGCTCGAACTCCGCGATATCGATCTCCAGCGCCCGCTGCGCCGGGGTAACACAGGTATACTCGATTTCGCGCACCGTGTGGATTGTGGGGTCGCCGCCGCACAGCGGGCACCCATCGTTGCGCCGGATTGAGAGTGTCTGAAACTGCATGGCGAGTGCGTCATAGCGCAGCAATCGCCCGATCAGCGGCTCGCCGATCCCGGTCAACAGCTTGATGGCCTCGGTGGCCTGCGCGGTTCCAATGATTCCGGGTAGCACGCCCAACACACCCGCCTCCGCACAGGAGGGCACCGTGCCCGGCGCCGGCGGCACGGGAAAGAGACAACGGTAGCAGGGCCCCCTGCCCCGCGCAAAGACGGTGCACTGTCCCTCGAACAGGTGAATCGAACCATGCACGACCGGCTTGCCCTCAAAATAGGCGGCGTCGTTCACCAGGTAGCGCGTCGGAAAATTGTCGGCGCCATCAAGCACCAGGTCGCACTGGCCAACCAGCTCGCGGGCGTTCCGATCCGTGAATCGCTCATTGATGGTGACGACCGCGACGTCGGGGTTGATGCCATTGATCGTGCGTTTGGCCGACTCGACCTTCGGCATGCCCGCGCGGTCGGTGCTGTGCAGAACCTGGCGTTGCAGGTTACTCAGGTCGACGGCATCGTCATCTACCACGACAAGCCGGCCGACCCCCGCCGCAGCGAGATACAGGGCCGCCGGCGATCCGAGGCCACCCGCGCCCACAAGCAGGACGGAAGACGCCAGGAGCCGCTCCTGGGCTTCGAGACCGAAGCCCGGCAAGGAGAGGTGACGCGCATAGCGCTGTTGTTGGTCAGGCCTCAGCATGCAGCCCTCCACAGATCGCACAGTCAGGACGCCGCCGAATCTCCAGGGCCCGAAAACGCATATCACGCAGGTCCATCGTGAGCATCCGCCCCGCCAGGGGCTCACCCACTCCCGCCAGCACCTTGATCGCCTCCATCGCGCCGAGACACCCGACCGTACCCGACACGGCGCCGAACACCGGGAAGCGCCGCTTCCAGGCCGGCGGCGGTTGCGGGTGCAGACAGGCGACACAGGGGGTGCGTCCCGGCAACACCGCGGTTACCTGGGCCTGCAGCTCATACATGGCGCACTCCACCAGCGGCTTGCCCTGCTGGACCGCCGCGCGATTCATGGCGAGTCGCTCTTCGAAAAGCGGGGCACAGTCGACCACGAGATCGGCTTGGCCGACCAGCCGGTCGGCATTCTCTTCCGAGACATTCTCGGGCACCTTAACGACGTCCAGACGCGGGTTGAGTTCCTTCAATCGCGTCGCGGCCGATTCGACGCGCGCCGTACCGAGCGCCGTGTGGGTCATCAGCAGTTGCCGGTTGAGATCGGAGGGGTTGATATCCCCGGCATGCGCCAGGATGAGGCGCCCCACCCCCGCCGCGGCGAGCTCGTAGGCCACCACGCTGCCAAGACCGCCGACACGGGACACCAGCACGGTGGCATCCTTCAGTTTCTGCTGTCCGGCCTCACCAAAGCCGGGCACATCGAGCTGCCACTCGTACGTGGCCAACTCTTCGCGGTTGAGGGGTGTCGAAGCGCCATCCATTGCTCAGCCTCCCGAGATGGGTGTCAAAAGAGTCACGTGGTCCCCGTCGGCCAAGGGGTGATCGGCATCCGCCTGCGCTCCGCCGACAAAGCAGAGCAGGTTGTCGCCCAAGAACGCTGTCACGTCGTGGCGGTCTGCCACAGTCTGCAGAAGCGCCTCCAGGCGGGCACCGTCCGCCAGGTCAAACGTCTCGGTGGCCAGTCCGGTCTGGACCCTCAACTGTGCCGTGTACTCAACATGTACGATCATGCATGGTCTCCCTTGCCCAGGTCCAACGGTTCAATACGACCCTGAGTAATCTTCAGCCCCATCGTGCCAAGTGCCTCGGCTTCCTGGCGATTGTGCGTAACGTGCAGCGTGGTGACACCGGTATGTTGCTGGACGTGCTGCAGCAGCTGCATGATGCGCTCGCGCGTTTCATCATCAAGCGCGGTCAGCGGTTCGTCGAGGAGGAGGACTTTCGGTCGAAAAGAAAGCGCGCGACCCATCGCGGTGCGCTGTCGCTCACCGCCGCTGAGTCCGGGCGGTAGTCGATCCAGCAACGGGGTAATGCCCAACAGCTCGGCCATCTCGCTGACACGCGCCTCGATCTCGGCCCTGGGGCGGCGGCGAATCTCCAGCGCAAAGGCGAGCTGCTCGCGCACGGTCATGGTCTTGAAGAGCGCGCCATCCTGCGGGACATAGCCGACTTCGCGCGCAGCGGGAACAGCGTTGGTCATGTCGTGATCCCCGATGATGATCCGACCCGCCTGCGGCTGACGCAGCCCGCAAACCAGCTCCAGCAGCGTGGTCTTGCCCGACCCGGATGCCCCCATTAGCACGGCATAGCCGCCCTCCGGGACCTCCAGGGTCAGGTCCCGCAAGGCAAAGGCGCCCTGGTCGAGATCGATGTGTTCCAGCTCTATCATAGGTTCAAATTCTTCGTGCCCCACGTCCGGGCGGTCATGACAACGGCAATCGCGGCAGCAACCATGATCAGCGAGACGGTCACCGCGGCGGACAGATCGCCGATGCTCAGTTCGAGAAAGACGGTGGTCGACAGCACCTCGGTCTTGTTGCGCGTAGCGCCGGCGAAGATCAGGAGCGGACCAAACTCGCCCAGCGCCCGGGCCCACGCGATCGTGGCCGCGGTGAGGACGCCCGGCCAGGCTTCCTGGAGTTCGACCCTGAAGAAGGCCTGCCGTCGCGAGCATCCGAGCGTCTGGGCGACCAGCGCGCAGCGCTCATCAATCTGGTCGAATGCGGCCCGCATGATACGTACCGCGAACGCGCACGACACGGCAAACTGAGCCAGCACCACAGCGGGCCGTTCATAGACCACCACCTCGCGCACCCTGGCAGGGAGGAACTGGAAAAGAATCAACAAGCTCAACCCGACGACCAACGGCGGCAGCACGATCGGGATATCGAGCAGGGCATCGATCAGGCGGCTGCCCCGGAAATTGAAACGGGACAGCAGGTAGCCGGCGGGAATGGCCACCCAGACCGAAAGGATCGCGGCCAGGGTGCAGGAGATCATTGTGAGGGTCATCGCACTGCGGATCTCCGGGCTCTGAAACGCCCGCACAAAGGAGCGCAGGAACGAGCCATCGCTTCCCGCGCCTCCCACGTAGGCGAAGTCGGCCGCCAACATCAGCAGGATCAGCAGTGCATAGGCCCCCAGCAGGATACCCATGCCGGTCAAGAAGAGACGATCCGAGCCCTTGCCCGGCGGACGCCATTCTGTTGAGCAGCGAACAGTCACGGTTGGGCGTCCTCCTCAAGCAGCCAATCAAAGCCGGCGGCCTCGAACGCGGTGCGAGCTTCCGCGATGGTCTCGAAGAGGCGCATGGCGAGCAGGTGTTGATCGCTCTCGCGTGAGACGGCGAAAGGCTGCACGGCCTTGGCGAGCGGCGAATCGATCAGGATCGCATCGACCCGGTCGGCCTCGGCAATGGTATCGGTGCGGTAGGCCAGCACGGCATCGGCCGCACCGGTCGTTATAGCGGGCACGAGCATGGCCGAGGTGGGGGTCTGCGTGACAACGTTGGTCTTTAGGAGACGGTCGTACAGGCCGACCGACTCCAGCAGCTTACGGCTGAGCACACCGATGGTGCATTGCTCCGGTTGACCGATCGCGAGCCGAATGCCCGGACGGGCCAGGTCTTCGAGCGTCATGATCTTCTTGGGGTTGCCCTCGGCGACCACAATCACAATGCGCGTCTTGGAGATCTGCGTTCCCTCGTCAAAGAGGTCAGCGACGGCGTCGAGATAGTATTGGTCACACGCCATGTAGGCGTCGGGAAACTCACCATCCGTGCGGATCGTCCGCATGTGAGCCGTCAGGATGCCGCAGCCGTTGAAGACCGTATTCACGCGCACACCCTCACGCTGCTCAAAGCGCTGGATGGCAGCGCCGAGACCACGCCGATTGACCGACCCGGCGAAGAAAGTGACTTCCGCCTTCTCACTCCACGCATCCCCGTCCACCGGGTCATAGCCCAGTTTCCGAAACACCTCCAGACCACGGTTGGACCCGGTCAGGTAGCGCGCGAAGTTGAGTGCGTCAACCGAGGCGGTGGTGTCGGCGGCGACGCCGACCGTGATCAGGCTGGACGCGGTCTCGAGCTCGGGAACACGCACGCCGTCGATCCCGTCAATTTGTCCCGCCGTGGCGGACCAGATGATTCCGGCGTCGACACTGCCGATCTTCACCGTATTGGCCACGTCCGGCACGGTCGGCTTGAACACGCCGTTCCGATGCGCCTGCGCGGCAATCTCCTCCCAGTGGCCGGAACGGGTCAGCGCCTCACGGGCGGCCTTGCCGATCGCCGCCTGGTCGGGGTTACCGAGGGCAAGCCTCACGCCGGGCTCGAGGAGCTGCGCGATCGACCAGATGCGTTTCGGATTACCCTCCGGCACGGCAATCACCGGCATCATCGAGGCGATCGGCAGGATTTCGCGAATGAGGCCAAGCGCACGCGCCCGCTCAACATAGGCCCGATCGGCGGCCAGGTAGAGGTCCCCCTTACGCGACACCTGCATCTGGTTCAACAGCGTATTCGAACCGCCATACTGGACATCCACACGGACACCGCACTCCTCCTCGAATGCCTGGCGGATCTCCTCGATCGGCAGCCGCATGCCTGCAGCGCAGAAAAGCACGAGCGGGCGGCTGTCGCCACTGGCGGTCGAGGGCCGCGGCTCGGTTTTGAAGAGCAGAAACGAGAGCAGCACGAAAAGCAGGATGGAAACAACAGTGATCGTCCGGCCGGTCTTAAGGCCCCTAACCATGATCGTTCCTTAGTGTCCTGTATCGTAAATAGCGCTGCACTTTGTGCGAGTGTTTGTCATTCCGAGCGTAGCGAGGAATCTCAATTCAATCAACGGTCGGAGATCCCTCGACTTCGCTCGGGATGACCGTGGAGTAGTACAATTGTATTTGCCAGACAGTACACTAGAACATGTGCCGAGCGCCAACACTCAGCCTTAGACCGGGATCGGACCAGCCGACCACGGTCGAGTACTCGTCATCCAGAATATTGGCCGCCGCCACGTAGACGCGCGTGTTCTTCTCGCTTCCCAGCGTGTAGCCGGCCGTGGCGTTGAGTGCCCAGAAATCGCCGAGGTCGTGATACTGCTTGTCCTGGGCAAAGCGGTTGTTCTCATAGCCGGAGACGTACTTGGCGGCCAGCGTGGCGTCCCACCGTCCGAGATTACTGTACAGACCGGCCGATCCGATGAAATCCGGGATCTCCCGGTAGTCCTGACTATCGCTCTCGCCTGCCGGGGTAAGACGTGAACTCATCAACGTTGCATTAACGAAGAGCGACACTATATCGGCAATCGGCGCGCTCTTCGCTTCGCATTCGACACCGTACTGGACCACGTCCTGGTTGTCGGAGAAGTAGAACGTATCGCCATCGGCATCCGTGCCGGATTCATCGGTTTTGGTGATAGCATCATTGCGCAGCACATAGAAAGCGCCGGCGGTCAGGGCGCCCTTCTCCTTGCTCTCAATCCGGATGCCGGCGTCGGCCATGATGCGGGTCTCCTTCGACAGGTCGGTGCCATCGGCCTTCAGCGCACCGGGCTCGGGGCTGCGCTGTCCCCCGGCGAGGTGGGCGTACAGGTTGAGCGCGCGGGTTAGGTCCAGCTTGGCCCCAAGCGTCGCGGTCAGCAGCGGATCACCCCACTCGTCGGTGACGGTCTTGAAGTCGCGGCTTGCCCCATTGATGTTGAAGGTGGCGCCGGAGAAGTCGTTGTAATAGTCGGTCACGACACGCAGCCCCGCGTCCAGCGTCACCCTTTCGAACTGGTGCTCATCGGCGAGCGTGAGTCCCCATGACTCGATATCCTGCCGAAACCCCGTGTAAGAGCGCTTGCCCTCCGGGGCAACCCAACGATTGTAGACCGCACCCAGCCGCAACGTGTTGACCTCGTTGAACACCAGGGCCTGAACGGCCTGCAACGTGTATTCCCGGTCATCCTCGTCCGCCTCGGCGGGCTTGAATTCGCGCCGGGTATAATGGTAATCGCGCGACGTGTATCCTGCCGTGACCTCCAGTGTTGCGGAGGGGCTCTCCTTGAGGACCGCCTTGCCGCCCAGGTGAAACGCGTTGAAGGGGTCGTATTCTTCGCGGCGGTTCTTGAGCGAGTTAAGGGCCGGACCCTCCGGATCAGGCGTCATCAGCTCACGCGCACCCTCGACCGCAAAGACGCGGCCTTCGAGATAGAGTCGATCACTGATCTGCGCCCCGCCGAAAACGTAGCCGCCGTGGTTGTGTTCGGCCGCGTTACGACCGGACGGGCCATCTGTTGCGGAGCCATTGACCCCCGCGGTATACCAGCCGTTGCTGGTCGTATTCCCACTCACGGCCCCGAGACGCCAGCTATTGAACGTACCGCCCTCGGCCTCGATCAGTGTGGTGGGTGTGGCATAACGACGCGGCGTCACGTTGATCACACCGGTGATGTCACCGAGCCCCGCGAAAAGCGAGCCGCTCGATCGCAGCACGTCAACCTGCTCGATCTGTGATGCGGGCAGCACATAGGCCAGCTCGCTGAACTCGCGCTGCCAGATGCCGCCAAGAGAGTAAGTCGGATACGGGTATATCTGGCCCCGAAACGAATTGAAGCTCTTGTACTTGCGTCCCCGCGTTTCAATGTGAACACCCGGCGCGTATGTGAGCGCCTCGGTCAGCGTAGCGGCATTTTGACGCAGAATCTGCTCCGCACCGACCACGGACGTGGCCGCCTCGAGCGAAGCCGACTCCGCCGCCGGCGTCTCCAGAAGGTTGCGCTCGAAAGGCGTCGCCGTGACGATGATGACACCGTCGTCCGCCACCACCGCCGACACAAGCGCGGCCAAAACAACCGCACATAATAGGGTCCATCTCATCATCTGCATTTTCGTATCTCCCTATTCCTGATTCAGAATTCCGGCCGGATCCTCGGCCGCCGCGCGCGCGGCGGGAATCAGCGTGGCAAGAAGTGCAATGCCGATCGTGACGCCAAACACGGTGGCGGCGTATCCGGCTGCCACGCGGGCTCCCTCGCCGACGACCAGGCGCGTACCGAGTGTGCCCAACAGGCAACCGGCGAGGCCCCCCAACGCGCCACTGACGAGCGCTTTCATCACGAAGAGACCGAGCACCTCGCGCGCCCGAACCCCCAAGGCCCGCAGCATCGCTACCTCGCCGCGCCGTTCGCGCGCATTGTTAAGCGTCAACACGCTCAACAGCAGAATCGTCCCGCCCGTCACCAGGGCCACCAGCACGCGCGAGAACCCGGCTACCTGGCGCCGCAGCGCCGACCGGCTTGCCTTGATATCGTTGACCTCGGCCGTCGCGCCGGCCGTGATCGCCGTTCGCGCCTGGATTCTGGCACGGGCGCGCACGGCAAAATCAACCACCTGAATACCGGGCACGAAGCGGCCGACCTCGCGCCGAATCAGGTCCGGGTCGCCATCCGCGCAGGTGCAGCTCAGTGCGAGGACGGCACTGACCTTGTCCTCACGATCCAGCATCGCCTGGGCAACATCCAGGTCCACGCGCACCGCAATATCATCCTCGTTGCCGCCCTGTGGCAGGACGTGCTCGACCATAAAGGCACGGCCCTTGACCGTCAGCGTGGAGCCCGGTGTCAGGCCGTGCTCCCTGGCGAGCGCGTAGCCAACGTGTGCCTTGTCGGCGGCGATGGCCTCTTCGATCGGTTTCTGCCAGCGCGGCGCCTTGATGTAGACCTCACCGCGCACACCAACGAGAACGATGTCGCGATCCTGTTCCGGCCAGCGGACGCGCTCGCGCAGGATAGGCCGTAGATGGTTGATCGTCTCAAGACGAGCAGTAGCCAGGGTGTCGACCTCCTTCTCGTTAAGGAAGATCGCGCTGCGCCCATCGGCATAGAGCGTACCAAGCGCCTGGCCCTTCGGCAGCAGCATGCAGTTGAAGCCCAGGTTCTTGGAGAACTTGCGGGCTTCGTCGCGCATCTGGGACATGCGCTCGGTCGACCGCTCTTCCAGCGCCCCCGTGAGCGCCTCGGTCTGGAAATCATGCGCGGCGAGGAAGGCGCGCGACCCCGTAAGGCAGGCGGCTACGGCCAAGACTCCGAGCAGCCCGAAAACAAATGACCCGCGTCGAAAACAGAGTTCCCGCCAGAACAGGTGGGACATCTTGACCTTCACTCAGGCCCCCTTCCCTGCACCGGCTTCGCAGCCACCGGCGCTAGGCCCTTTAGCACGGCATCGAGAGCGAATGCATCGTCCCACAGGGCGCGATCCCAGGGAAACGGCATGACCAGGTCGAACCCGGGGTTCAGATCCTTGACCCGACAGGAGCAAGGGCCCACGAGAAAGTAGCAGACCTCCGCGATTACCTCTTCGTCGAGTTCATCGGGCATGAAGACGGCCAGCGCCCTGCCCCGGGCGAAAACGGGAACGATCAGTGGACCGGATTGCTCCGTCAGTTCCGGGTCCCATGCCGACAGACAGTTGCGCAGCAGGCCCAGTTCACTCGCGGACGCGTCGACTTCACGAATCGAGAAGGCGAGTTTCATGGGAATGCCGGGCGCGAGATCGTCATACGTTGAGTCGAGCGGATCGAGCTCATGCGGCAGCTTCAGGTCCTTCTGAAGCGCGGCCAGTTGCGTCTCAAGTCGCTTGCGCAGGCGCAGGTTGGCCTTGGAGTCGGGCCCCTTCAGCAGCAGCCACACGGCCGTATCCCCCTTGCACAGCGAGCGGATTGTGTCGCGGATGACCGGTGCATACAGCAGGCGCTTCAAGTCGTCGCTCCCGGCTGAGTCCAATTTGCCTTCCCACACGACTCCAGATGCAGTGCCACGGCTGGGCGGCAGCTGAAGCAGCCCCATCGGCAGCCGACCGGGATCTGGGTCCGACTGCCACTTGTCCCTGACCGGCCCTTCCGGCAGGTCACCGGTCACGTCGATGAACTGCACATTCCAGTTGTAGGCATCTTCGGGGCAGAGCGCATCAATGCGCGCTTTGCCCGCGGCGTCAACGGGGCCCTTGTGCAGTACGGTCAGGAGGCACGGCGATGCGGGCCAGCGTTCCAACGCATAGCGAAACACCGGTTTGGTACAGGCGGAGGCATTCAGGTGAAAAAGCACACCGCAGGCGATAAGCAACCATGGTCTCACGGCTTTGGACATATCAGCGACTCCTATGCGAACTCGGTTAGAATGCAGCCCACTCCTCATCAACGCGAAATGATACATAACGCCACAGGGTGGTGCGAGTGTTCAGTGTTCAGTATTCAGTGTTCAGTGCGGCTGCGCACGGAACAACCGATCCACATCTGTCTACTTCCCGTAACAAGCGACACTACCGTCTTTGAGGCTGATAAGCAGTTTGCCGTCCGCCACCGACATTCCATCATTCACGGGCACGCCGGCCAACTTGATCTCCTTCGACAGCGCGCCGTTATCAGGGGCTATCACCCGAAGGAACGCACCGTGCTTGCCACGAAATGCCTCAAGCGCTTCAACTGGGTTTTCGAACTCGAGTCGCGGATTATCACCCTTGTGCATCTCAAACTTCTCAGGCTCTGTTTTGGGATCGATGGGCGGTGGGCGACGGCCAAGGTTGGGGACGCCGGCCACGAGCAGCGCGGTCGGAGTCGCAACCATGGCGCGTACGGTGAATGGTGTGTCCGTGGACCACTCATAGGTCTTCTGGGCGGCCGGGGCTTTCGCCTTCGTTTTCCTTTTGCCACCATCCTTCTTGCCCGTGCTCTTCGAGCGTGGTGTAACGGCCGGACGGCCCTGCTGCTTCGGAGAAGCATAGAGGTGATACATGTTGCTGCGATGGCCTGTGCGTGCACCTTTGTGCTGGATCCGCCCGTAGCCGTAGACCGTATCATCGGTAAATGCCAGAATCCGGCCGGCCGGGTTGTTGTTTGCTGTTCGAACCCACCCTCCATACCCGGCGCCTTCGACGCCCGCCGCATAGGTCCAGTAGGAGCGCACAAACCACTCTTCATCCAAAAGGCTGGTGGGTGAGAAGAGGTGTGGTTTTGTTGCGAGGGAATGCTTGCCGCTATCGTCAATCTGCAGGTGTTTCAGAAACACAACGTTCCCGTCACTCGACAGAATGTCTGACGACACCCCGACCGAGTCGAAGCCCCTTTCCTCTTCGACGGTCTGGCGTTCGGTTTCGGGGTCGATGTGTGTTACGACCCCGGTGGCCAGAACCTTGCCGGTCACTGGATTCAGCCGATAGTAATAGATGCCGCCGTTAAGATACGAGGATGATCCCGCAGTGAAGCACACCTCGCCGTTCTTGACGATCACCGACCCATGAACCGGCCAGCTGGATTCGAGGCGGCCGTACACGGAGATCAGGCGTTCCTCGGGAGCGGCACGGAAACGCCATGCCAGTTGGCCGGTCGCGGCATCCAGACAGTGGACCCGCCCGTCTGCGCATCCGAAAACGAGCATGCCCTTGTACACGGTTGGCGAACTGTCGATTGTGCTGCCGGCCACGTAGCGCCACAACACCTTGCCGGAGTTGCCGTCTAGTCCATAGACGGTAAACTGGTCGGATGAGGCGACATAGACACGTCCATGCGCGGACACCGGCTGCGTCAGACGCCCTCCGAGCTCCGTCTTCCAGTCCGCGTCATCGCCGACCACAACCGTCGCCTTCGTCGATCCACTGCGCTCAATAGTGCTGCGGTACATCAACCAGTCTTCATCGCTTGTCGCGACCGTGGCAAGTTTGGCGAGCTTGCCGAATGCGGGACCCGGGGTCAGTCGCCCGGCTTCGTTGATGGGTTTGCCAACGGAGGTGAGTCGCTGCGATGAATAGGATTTGAATCCCGGCATACGCATCTTCAGGTGACAGGCGCATGGATCCGTCGGGGCATACATCAAGCCGTTGGCCGGCATGATCCCGAACTGGCACGGACCGCGGGTCCAACTGTTGTTGCGCACCCACCCCTTTTCAAGGTCGTGCACTTCAATGCCGTCATGTCCGGTGAAGATGTAGTTCTCGGAGGCCTTGTTACGATAGCAGCGGTGGTGTGGCATGCCCACTCTTGGTGCGCTCATGTCAATCGTACGCACTACGTCGCCGGTATAGAGATCGTATCCCGACGCCACCGCTTTCGAGCCCTTCTTGAAGGCCCCAAGCCACACCAGATCCTTGATCACGAGGACATCAACCGGCGCGTTGTATCCCTCCGAGCAGGGCGCGCTCCAAAGCGCTTTGCCGTCTGCCGTTGCGTAGGCCGTGACCCGACTCTTGCCCTTACGCTGGAGGTAGACGTCTGACTCCGCTGAATTAACCGTCCAGCCGTCCACGCCCCACGTGAGGTCGGTCTTGGCAACGACTTCCTTGCCGGGAAGACCTTTCTTAGGGATTTCCTGGTCAGCCAGCAGCACAACGTCCGGCGTGGCGACCAGGGTGGGACCGGAGAACCCGTAGCGACCCGCAACCGTCGGGCGTTTCACCAGCCATTTTTCGCTTCCCGTCGCCGCGTCAAGGCATCCGAGACCCTTGATGCTGTGGTAGTAGAGATTCCCGTTGCAGAGAGCCATGCCGAGCGGCAGGATGTAGTCAGCGCCCTTGGCATTTTTACGCCAGAGCTCTCTCCCGCTTTCGGCATCGACCGCCATCATGAAGCGCAGGTCCATCGGCCCCGCTTCGCGCTCATACAGCCCCTTGCCGAAGCGTTTCATCTCCGAACTGCCCACCAGCAGGTACAGGACGCCATCTTCGGCCAGAATCTCTTCGCACCATTTCGTGTCCTTGTACTCCCGGAGGGTCTGCCCGGTAGTGGCGTCGATCGATACGAGGGGAGCATCGAGGCCCAGCGTCGCGTAGACCCTGTCACCGTCTGAGACCAGGCGGCGAGGAAGGTGAGCAGGGCCGCTGCGGAAGTGACGCATGTGGTCGTTCCATTTGCCAATTGGCTTTTCCCACAGCAGTCGCCCGTTGAAGGCATCGCGGGCGATCAAGGTCCATTCCGGATTGAAGCTGATGTAAGCCTGCGGAGATCTGTCGACGATATAGAACAGCTTGCCTTTGCTGGATACGGCCACGCTGATCGTTGAGAACTCCTCGTGACTGCGCGCCCATTTCTGTCCGTGAACCCACTGCAGGGAGCGCGGCAGTCCTACCGCCTCGTCCTTGGCGACAGCGTTGTTGTCCGGGGAGTGGAGGAAGTGCCCCCATTCGTCGAACTCTGCCGGCCACGGCTTGGTGATCTTGCGGTCGCTAATGTAGGCCGTTCCAAGCGGTACGAGCACACGCATGATCTCTTCATCGGACACACCCAAGGCACTTTCGGCAACAATCAGATTCACCAGGTTGTCGGCGTACGGCAGCCTTCTTCCATCAAACAGCCTTGCCGTCACCTTCCCGTATATGCCTTTGGATGAAAGCGTGGTGCGTGCAGCATCCACATTGCCCTGTCTGGAATCCAGTCCATGGACCAGGATGTTGTCGCTGACCAGCATCCTGGCGGTTTCAGTGCCATCACCGCAGTTCAGGTGAACGACGATGCCGCCTTGAAGTTCCGCGTCATTCACAAACTCACTCACGCCGGCAAGCGAAGTTGCCGCCCACGTCAGAGCACATATCGTCACTAGGTATCTCATGCTACCGCCTTCACTTACCCGTACACACCACGAAAGCCAAACGAGCACTTCTCGTTGTAGCCCATGATGAACTCGGATCCTTTAGCGTCCTCCATCAATGAATGCGTGTGCACGTTGGTCAGCCGCAGACTCATCACTACGTACAGATCACACCCTACTTGCGCGATTGCTTGCCTTTCAAGAGATGTGTCAACTCCTCGACCAGGGCGGCGTTCTGATCCGCTACATTCCGCGTCTCCTTCTCCCTCTTATACACGAAGGCGGGGTGTTAACGAAACAGCATTCTGTGTTACACAGTTGACTGTGACACTGTTTTGTGTGATAACCGGCTATGCACAAGCAGAATCCTTTCCTCTACGGCTGCATTGTCAGCGCGGAACATTTCTGCCCGCGCAAGCGCTTGGAGAAGCGGCTTGCCGCTCTTGTGCGCAGCGGCCAGAACGTGGCAGTCACTGGCCCGCGCCGGGTTGGAAAGAGCTCATTGATTCACAGGGTAGCGGGGGAGATTCGAGGCTCGACGCTCATATACGTGGATCTATGGGGCATTCGCACGATGTCCGACTTGGTCCGCCGTTGCGTTCAGGCACTGGACGTGATTGAGGACAAAGCCGGGCTCCTGCAAAGGATTGCCCGCGCGTTGCCCGGCCTGACGGTGACCATGGGACTCGACCCGGTAACAGGATCCCCCACGATGACGCCGACCCTGAGCACCAGGCGGAAGACTGCACCGGAGTCGGTCGCACAGATCGCACGTCTCTGGCAGTCGCTCCATGAAGGTTCCCGCAGACTCATCATCGCACTCGACGAGTTTCAGGATCTGATGGCCATGGAAGAGGCCGACCAGGTGCTCGGGCTTCTTCGCAAGGAGATTCAGTTGCTTGGCAAGATACCATTCTGTTTCTGCGGAAGTGTCCGCAACGATATGTGGAAGCTGTTCGCCGACGACCGAGGAGCGTTCTACAAGTCCGCCTCAATGCTCGAAGTCACCGACGACGACTTCGACGACTGGCATGGTTTCCTGCGCGGACACTTCAACGCCAGTGCTCTGAAAATTTCCGACGAAACGCTCGGTGAGCTCATTCGGCTCGCAGACGGCAGCCCTGGTGATACGCAGCAACTCTGCGCGGCGGTCTGGGAGGGCGCCCAATCCCGCGCGACAAGAACCGTCTGCTCTGAGCATGTGAGAGACGCCTTGCTTCAAGTCTTCGCCGATGAGCGCAAGGGCTACGAGCAGATCGTGGGGGACATCACAGGACAGCAACTCGCCGTTCTCCGCGCGATCGCAACGTTGGATGGTCGCTCAATCCAATCCGCTGAATTCCTGGCGGTGGCCGACATCGCCCACGCCAGTTCATCGAAAGCCGCCGCGACCCGGCTCATCAATCGACGCATCCTCCAGGAGACGCCTGACGGACTGAAGTTCTCCAATCCGTTTTTCCGGGCCTGGCTTCTCCATGTGGGCTATTGAACACGCCGACAGTCGGGATGATGTCACCGCCCGGCCCTCGGGACGAGCCGGCACGTGGTAGAGTACAGGCATCTATCCAGGCATACCTACTTCCTCCGCTTCGGTCTCTTCTTTGGGGTCACTTTGTTGGGATCGTACTGTGGATTGTCAGTCATCTCCTGGGCTCCCACCGATTGGCGCCACGTCACCAGCTCTTTCAGGAGCTTCTGCGCCTTCTCCGGATGTGACGCCGCGAGGTCTGCGGTCTCATTCGGGTCGGCCTGGAGGTCGTACAGCTCCAGTGCACCGTCTTCAAAGAACTCGATCAGTTTCCAGCCGCCGTGACGGATGGCGCCATAGGGCTTCGTCCGGTGGTAGTGCGGGTAGTGCCAGTAGAGCACATTGCGCTTCAGACGCGTTGCTTCTCCCGTCAGAAGTGGAACGATACTCAGGCCATCCTGGTGTTGCTCCGGCCGCGAAGACAGGCTGGCCATTTCCAGCAAGGTTGGGTAGAAATCTGTACCGATCACCATCTCATCGCATGTCGAACCCGGCTTGGTCTTTCCCGGCCACTTCACCAGGAATGGCTCGCGCGTTCCGCCTTCATGCGAGAACCCTTTGAATCCCTTCAAGCCGCCGGTGGTCTTGTCGTTGTCGCCGCCGTTGTCGCCGGTCAAGATCACCACCGTATTGTCCGCGAGCCCCAGCTCATCCAGTTTCGCCATAATCCGGCCCACGCTCGTATCCAGGCTCTCCACCATCCCGGCACGCGCCGGGTTGAGGTATTCGTTTTCCCTATTCTCAAACGTCTTAGCCTTCTGCTTGTACTTCGCCACCAGCTCGGGGGGCGCCATGATGGGGCCGTGCAACGTGTAGTAGGAGAGGTACACGAGAAATGGGTTCGCTTTGTCTGTTGTCTCCATAAAGCCAACGGCGGCATCGGTCAGCTTATCGGTCAGGAAATCACCCGCTTCACCGTCATCCAGGTTCGGCATATCGAACGGCGAGAAGTACTTGCCCGGACCCTTCGGCTGACCCCACTCGCGCCCGCCAATGTTGATATCGAAGCCATGGCTCGTGGGATAGTGCTGATCGAAATCGGCCTGGCCAATCGGCATCAGGTGCCACTTGCCCAGAAACGCCGTGGCATAGCCGGCCTCTCTCAGCGCCTCCGGCAGCAGGACGCGCTCGTGATCCATCTTCGTCGTCCACTTCGGAACCGCCAGTTTGGCATAGGGACGCTTGTGCCCCGTTATCCAGTCGGTCAAATGCAACCGCGCCGGATAGCAGCCGGTCAGGATAGCGGCCCGACTGGGCGAGCAAACCGTGCAGGCCGCATACCCGTTGCGAAACAGCATGCCCTGGCTGGCCAACCTGTCGATATGCGGCGTCTCGTGAAACTCCGCCCCGTAGCAGCCAAAATCCGCCCACCCCAGGTCATCGACCAGAAGAAATACAAAATTGGGTTTCTGATCTGCCGCCAACAGCATCGTGGGCAGCAACAACATCGACAATATCCGTAGCATCTTCATTCTCCATTTCTCCTAGCGCGACTCCTTCAGAAACCCGAGAGAGATGAGGAACTGGTCCATTTCTGCAACGGTCTTGGTGTAGTACTCCTTGTTCTTGAGATTGAAGAACCCGTGCGGTTGATCCTTGTAGAGATGCAGGTCGCAGCGCAGGCCGA
>JADHWE010000021.1 GCA_016783675.1 Kiritimatiellia bacterium | reverse complement strand
CCTCTCGCGCTCTTCATCATCTTCATGATCATTTACTTCCAGTTCCGCTCTGTATCGACCACGTTCCTCATCTTCACCGGCGTCTTTGTCGCCTGGTGCGGCGGCTTCCTTCTGATTTGGTTCTACGGTCAGCCTTGGTTCCTGAACTTCAGCGTATTTGGCGTTGAGATGCGCAGCCTGTTCCAGATTCACACCATAAACCTGAGTGTGGCCGTGTGGGTCGGTTTCCTGGCGCTGTTCGGAATCGCGACCGATGACGGCGTGGTGATGGGCACGTACTTGACCCAGCTTCTGCGCGAACGCGCGCCGAAGACGAAGGACGCGTTACGCAAGACCGTGCGCGAAGCCGGAGAACGCCGCCACCGCGCCTGCCTCATGACAACAGCGACCACGATTCTCGCCCTGCTTCCTGTGCTGACCTCTGTAGGCCGCGGAAGCGATGTGATGGTGCCGATGGCCATCCCCTCCTTCGGCGGAATGCTAATTGAAGTGGTGACGATGCTTGTCGTCCCCGTACTGTTCTGCTGGATCGAGGAAGTGAAGTTGAAGTCCCGAGGGTGATCGGTCTGGCAGAAGCTCGGGGCGCGGAACCTGGGGTAGCTCTGGTTGGTTCTTGACATGCGAGTTAGGGCCGCCTAACTTCTCGCACCCATGAAATCACGGATAGACCGAATCACGCTCAAGCAGCAGATGTACATAGAGATTATCGGAGAACTGGAGAGCAAGCACGGGCACGCTCATGTTTCGGAGATTGCGCGACTATTGGACGTCAGTAAACCATCGGTTGTGCAGATGCTGGAACGCTTAAAGGAAGCATCGCTGATCAAGCGCGTCCACAAGGACATATTACTGACCGCGGCGGGGCGGAGAATTGCCGGAGAGTTGGACGATCGTCAGACTGTCCTCCATGAGTTCATGGTGGCCGTTCTGGGAATGGACGCCAGGCAGGCGTCCGAGGAAGCCTGCCAATTGGAGCACATCGTCAGTCCTGCTTTTCTGGCCGGACTGAGACATTTGAACGCACGGCCCACCGGCAACGGATAGCGGCCTGGGAATCATTACGCAAAAACGAGTGAGTAGGGTTTTAGGCAGAGAGTTAGGGCGACCTAACACGTCAAAGCAAAGGGGCACGGTATGAACAAAAAGAGAATGGCAATCGCAATCATGGTGACCGCAGTCGGCGCGGCGAGCGTAGCGCAGGTGAAGGCTGAGACCACTGACGAACGGCTCGAACGTCTGGAGCAGGAAGTCGCAGAATTGCGCGGCTCAAGTGACAGCCTCGACGCCTTCGGGGGGGTGCAACTCGGGGGGTATGGTGAACTGCACTACAACAACCTGTCCGGGAAAGGCGGGGCGTCCGATAAGGAAGAGATGGATTTCCACCGGTTCGTGCTCTACTTCGGCTACGATTTCAGTGACCGAATCCGATTCAGTTCTGAGCTGGAGCTCGAGCACTCCCTATCGGGTGGGGATGCACCAGGGGAAGTAGAACTGGAGCAGGCGTTCATTGATTTCGATCTCAACGAGAACCATATCGCTCGGGGCGGCTTATTCCTCCTGCCAGTCGGGTTCTTGAACCCGACCCATGAGCCGCCGACGTTCTACGGGGTCGAACGCAACCCGATCGAGAACAAGATCATTCCCACGACCTGGTGGGAAGCAGGTGCCGGCATACATGGCCAGCTTGTGGAAGGATGGGAGTATGCGGCCTATATGCATTCAGGCCTGAACACGTCGAGCAACAGCAACTATGCCGTGCGCTCGGGAAGGCAAAAGGTTGCCAAGGCCGAGGCCTCTGACCTGGCCGGGACGCTCGCCCTGAACTGGCGTGTACCTGGTTTCACCGTAGGCGGTGCGATCGTCTACCAGTCCGACATGACCCAGAGCAACGACGACACAGCCGGTGATGGCGTGCTTGGGGAACTCCACGCTGAGCTTCGGCGTGGCGCACTTGGGTTGCGGGCGCTGTACGGCGAATGGATGTTGGACGGGAGCGGCCCGGAGTCGGTCGGGGCGGACCGCCAGTATGGCTGGTATGTCGAGCCGTCGTATCGTCTGATTGACGAGGTGGGGGTCTTCGTTAGGTACAGCGAGTGGGACAACCAAGCAGGAGAGGCCGGCGAAAACACAGGCAAGACACAGGTCGATGCCGGTGTGAATTGGTGGCCACACGAGCAAGTGGTGATCAAGGCGGATTACCAGTGGCAGGACAATGATAACGGGAAGGACCAGAATGGGTTCAATCTCGGGATCGGTTATGACTTCTAGATTTCTCCAGTTGGGTTTGCTGCTCGCATTACCAATGGCCGGCCTGGCCAAAGAGGATGCGGTGGAGCGCCTCCTCAAGGAGCAGTTCGACAACACGCCTGCTGTGCAGTCGCTGTCCGTGACGGGTTCCGTGGCAGCAGCCTGTCGCGAGATCCTCGGCCGCGACGGCACACCAAAACGCATCGTGTACTACGCGGGTGCTGAGGGTACTCTCTGGGTTATGTCGGCGCGCGGGAAGCATGGGCCCATCAAGGCTGGTTTCGTCGTGTTTGAGGGGCGAATCCGAAGCGCCCGGATTCTTGCGGACCGAGAGAAGCGTGGTCGCCCGATTCGTAGTGAACGTTACCTGAAGCAGTACGAAGGTGCGGGGCTGAACGATCGAGGTAGGCTGAATGAACGGGTGGATGGCATCACAGGAGCAACTATCTCATCAAGTGCCGTGGAGAAGATGGCGAGATTGGCCCTTCGGCTGAGTGCGCTCACGGGCAGCAGAGACAGCAAGAAAGCTGAATAGCAATGGACAAGCATCACCATCATAAGGAGAACTACACACACGAGCACGGCGGAATGTCTGAACTGCTGGAGCATCGACACGCCCCCTTGGGACGGCTGTACATCTCCATCGGCATCACACTGGCCGGGATGATCCTGGAGATTGTGGGTGGGTTCCTCTCCGGCAGTCTGGCCCTGCTCAGCGATGCGGGGCACATGTTCACGCATGTTTTCGCGCTCGGGATCAGTGCGCTTGCCGTACGGCTTGCGCGGGCTAAGCCATGCCACCATCGTACCTTCGGCCTGTTACGGGCCGAGGTGCTGGCCGCATACACAAACGCGCTCTTCCTGTTTGCCGTCACAGCCTACATCGCGTACGAGAGTATCGCCCGTCTCCTGAATCCGGTTGAGATCCTGACTCGTGAGATGTTCCTGGTCGCAGCGATCGGACTCGCCGTCAACGTGGCGAGCATCGTCCTCCTGCACGGGCACGGCAAGAACATTAGCGTGCGCAGCGCCGTGGCTCACATGATGGCTGATGCAGTATCATCCGTCGCGATCGTAATCGGCGCGCTTATCATGGCCGCTACAGGCTGGAAGTGGATCGACCCGCTCCTCAGCATCGGAATAGCCGGTGTCATCCTGGTGTGGGCGTGGGGGCTGTTCCGAGACACGACACGCATCCTGATGGAAGTCGCACCCACACACATCAACACCCACGATGTCGAACTCTTCGTTGCCGACGAGTTCCCAGAAGTGGCCGAACTCGACCGAGTCAGGATCTGGTCAATCACCGAGGACGTTGTCGTTCTCAGCGCAGGTGTACTTCTGAAGCATGGAAACGAGAGTGGCAACACAGAAGCCACCATGCAGAAGCTGTCCCGTGAGCTGAAAGCTCGGTTCGGATTCGCAGAAACCACGCTGGAGATGCGGGTCGCGGAGTACGAGGGCAGACAGTCAGGTGTCCAGTAGGTGAGAAAGGTTGTTCAGGAACTGCTGCCGAACTTCCTCTGCCGTCACATTCCATGTGGCGGCGACAGTAGGTGCGATTGAAATTGCCTCCCAAGGCATATAGGGAGAGGAGCCATTCATCGCAAATGGCCCGTCGGTCTCCGGCAGGACTCTGGCGGTAGGCAGCTCCTCCAGAATCCTACGACCTTTCGCCCCGCGGAGCATCGCCGGTCCCACGCTGAACCAACACCCCATAGCCACGGCACGGCGAGTCTCTTCCATCGTGCCTGAGAACCAATGCAGAACAGGGACGCTATTCCGGCAGAGGCGCTCAACGTAGTCAAGAACGGGACCGGCCGCATTCCGCGAGTGAACGCTGAGGATCTTCCCTCCACATCGCTCGCTCTCCGTCAGTACGGCCTCAAGTATGGCTTCCTGCTGCTCTCGCGTATGACGGTATTGCACGGAACCGTCCAGCCCGACTTCCCCAATGAGCTCCGTTTGGCAAACGCACGAAATCAACAGCTCGCGCTCGGATACCTTCTGCTCGGTTATCTCAGGATGCAAGCCTAGTGCAACCCTGATGCTCTCATGGCCTGCGAATACTCG
This sequence comes from Kiritimatiellia bacterium, assembly GCA_016783675.1. Classification (GTDB taxonomy): domain Bacteria; phylum Verrucomicrobiota; class Kiritimatiellia; order UBA8416; family JABMPJ01; genus JABMPJ01. Next base: position 31,643 of record JADHWE010000021.1, on the reverse strand, counting down.
GGATGTCGCCTGCCACGCACGCGGACCGGTGGTGACAACGAGTGTGAAGCGATTCCTTGACGCAACCCGAGCGGCAAGTCTCCGCGCGTCTGGATAGAGGTCGAGGTGACAGTGGAAGTCGATCATATCACGCCGTGGCTCGACAGGAGTTCACCAAGCTCGTCCATGCCATCCGCCACGACGCTCTCATATTGTCCACGGTCGGAGTGAGAGGCGAACGAAAGCGAACCGCCCGCAAAACGCCGGATTCCCTCGTCCCGATATCGGAGATACGAAGCTGCGGCTGCAGCAACATCCTTGGACTCGGAATGGGCCAGCTTGTCACGGAGGTAGCCCTTGGTTGTTGTGTCGCGCATCTTGGCTTTGAGGAAGGCGGCGCGCCGCACAAGACATGGAATGCATTCCCCGCAGTGCGTAAGGTTGTGCCGCTGGAACTTGCCGCAACTCGTGGAGCTACCCACCAGACTCGCGAGGTTCTTGCGGTCGGCGCACTTACGTAGCAACTCTCCCTTCGTCCGGTCCCGGTATGGAAAGACTAGCCGCGCCGGAATACCGACCGCATCCCATATCGCCTGGATGGCGCTCATGTAGACGGGGTGCACCATGTATCTTGTTCAGGCTCGGAATTCCTTGGGGTGGTGGTCGGGGCTGATGGTGGTTCTTTTGAAAGGAACGGAGCCGCTTGCCCCGCCAGTGAACATATGGGACGCCATGGATGGCAAGGCAGAAGCCGCGAGCCGGTGAGCGTGGGAACGCGAACCGGAGCAGCTCGCATGCCGGGCGGCATGCTCTAGCTGCGTCCGCGGCTTGCCGCAGGCAGCCATGATCAGCGGTTCCGTCCGTAAACGGTGCGGCTGATGGCCTCACGATTGTTGTTGCCACGCATGACCAAGAGCTCGGACCGACGGCTGGACGAGTTGTGCGGCTTCGCGACGGCTTAGCCTTTGCCGCACGCGGTGCGGCCCTACATGCTGTCGGTATTGCCTACCAGTCGTCTGTCCTGAACGGTGAGGCGGGGAGGCCTTCGCGGTTATAGAGGTTGCAGCCGAGCGGGTTCATGCTGAACGCGTATCGGACAGCCACCGGGGCGGCAACGTCGGGACTCGAAACCACGACGCTGTCACCATCGATCACGGCGTCGGCCCAGTGCCATTGTTTGTCGGCACCGGCGACGGCGAAGCGCTTGAGACTGCCCGCGGCATCCTCAGCCGTTGGGGACAGGCCCTCTTTCTTGCCGACCATCAGGCCGCTGCCGGCGCTGTCGAACCTAACGCGGATAGCGCTACCTTCAACGGCATGGCTCTTGTAGAGCGGCCCCGAATAGACGAGGTCCTTCTGTCCGTAATCCTTGGCGAGCGCCCAGAGCGCGAGGCGGAGCCCGACATCCTGTTTGTTGCGAGGATGGATGTCGCGGGCCTCGCCTATGTCGGTAATGACCGCCATGCCGACGTTCGGAATGGTGAGGCACTGGCGTTGGGCTTCGCGAAATTTTGCCCAGCCGTCACCGCCGGCAGGATTGTCGTTGGCCTTCTGGAAGTTGGCGAGCTGTACGAAATAGAAGGGGAAAGCTTGCCCCGGCCCCGTGGCGTCGTCGCCCTGGTTCCACAGCTTGCGCCAGCCGCCGATGAGGGCCTGCTTCTTGTGGAAGTAGGAGACACCCTCGCCGCCGTTCGATTCGCCCTGGTACCAGATCGCACCACGGATGGCATAGGGAACCAGCGGATGAATCATGGCGTTATAGATGCGGGTGGGATCCTGGTGACTGGCGCCGATGCGCGGCGGGGTGGGGCAGGGCGCGGGGTTCTCGCCATGGTTCACGGCGGTCTTGGCCTTCGGTAGCCAGTTCTCCACGTCTGTGAGATACTGCATATAGCTCGCCTGTCCGCCTATCGTTCCGGGGAGCGTGGCATCAACACGCTTCGCAATGTCGGCCAACTCCGGGACCGAACGAAAACCGACCGGCGGCGTCCACGGTTCCACCCGGGTCCCGCCCCAGTTGGATCCGATCAGGCCGATCGGTACCTTCAGTTCATCGTGCAGCTTGCGTGCAAAGAAGTACCCCACGGCGGTGAAGCCACCGGCCGTACCCGGGGAACTGATCTGCCACTGGCTTTTCACGTCTGCAAGTGGAACGTCTGCGGTCACATGCCCGATCTTCACGTGGCGGATCAGGGGATAGTTGGCCGCGGCAATCTCTTCCTTGCTGTTCTTTACCGCGTTCAGAGCCCACTCCATGTTCGACTGGCCGGAGCAGATCCACACTTCGCCAACCACAACATTCGCGACCGTGATGGGGTTGTTGCCGGGGGACGACACGTTCAGCACGCGTCCCTCGCCCGAGGCCGGCATAGCCGCCAGCTTTGCCATCCACTTGCCCTTGGCATCGGCCGTAGCGGAAACGGACTGGCCGCCAAACGCCACCGTGACCACCTCACCGGGATCGGCCCAGCCCCAGACCGGTACCGCGATTTCGCGCTGCAAGACCATGTTGTTCGTGAAGAACCCCGGCAGTCGTGGCGCGGCGATGGCGGCGGTCGTAATCAGAAGTCCAACCAGAACAAGGCTGAACAGACGGCGGTGAGCGGTGCGTGTGCGGGTCATCGGTGACTCCTTAGATTTGGGCTGATGTGGAAACAAGGCCACACGGTATCCCGACAAATGGTTGGTGGCAAGAGCCAAGGACTTCTCCAATCAGAAGTGCCGCAGCCACCACTTCATCAACCCCCAGCAACGAGACGACCACGACAAGACCTGCCAGCTTTGCGTATTTCTTCTTCACTCATCTCCTCCCGTATCACATCTTGCTGCAGGTCGCGCCGCCGGCAAAGCAGTCGGGGCAGCGCAGGTTGCAGGCGGTGCCGGTGTGCATCCACACTTCCCTGATCCCGCACGGATCGATCCAGCCGCGCGGATCGTTGTCCGATGTGTGCAGCCACGCTGGATCCGCTAGATGGTGTTCGCCCCGCATGGCTATTTCCCGTTCAGAAGCGTCCCAGAGGACGCTTAGCCTACAGCCTATCCACCTATAGCCTGGCATCCCTACGGGATGCTCCTGATTGTTGATCATGCATCGCCATTGGGACCCTCACTGCGTTGCAGTCGTACCAGAGGTGCTTCTTGATGTACAGCGTACAAGCGGAGCATAAAAGACGTACACCGCAGCACCTTTTTGTCCTCTGTTCTTCGCTGTTGCGGGAAAGGTGAGGATGGTGGTATTCTTTCCGGCGCAGTGAGAATACTTCACAAAGTCATGCGGTTTGCCTTGGCCTGCTGGATGAGCATGGTGGTGCTTGTTTCCGGCGTGGGCGGCATGGTCCTCTGCATCGGCGCGGATGGACATGTCGCGCTGGAAGTGGAGCACGCCGGGCACTGCGCGCCTGCGCACGCTGAGGAACATGACGACCACGCCTGCGCCGACCTGGAGTTGACCGCTTCAGATTGCAGCGGTCACGCTTGCGTGGACGTTGACCTCGGTACGGAACATGCGCCCTTGCTCGTCAAGGTGTCCAAGACCCTGCGCGAACAGCGGTCGCCGTTAGCCCTTTTACCCGCGCCGCAGCTGTGTTCGGGCGATATCGCTTCATGGGCCGACCGGTCCAGACTACATGGTTGGGGTTCGCCCCGGACCTCGCCATCACTCGACGTCTGCCGAACCGTCGTGCTGCGCATCTGATTCCTCCTTCCCTTTTCCTTGTTTTGCAGGCGTGGTCTCGCTGTGCCTGCGAGCGAGCCGAGATGATGGACAGATAATGTCGTGTAAGAGGAATGAGATGAAGACGATGATGAATAGAGGCAAAATGACCCGTAACCTGTTGGTGCCGCTTGGCGTGCTGGCGCTGGGCGCCGGATGCGCTACCGCGCCGCGCCATGCCGGGCGACCTGCGCCGCGACCGCTGGGGGCACAGCTCAAGGCGGCGGGGGATGGGGCGCACGAGGAGATCCGTGCGACACCGACCGCCTTGGAAGGCGTAATCAAACTGGAGCAGGCTCTGGCCCTGGCGCTGCTGCACAACCCGGCCCTGGAGGCCTACTCACATGAGGGGCGCGCGGCGGCGGCGCGCCTGTTGCAGGCGGGTCTGCTGCGGAATCCCAGGCTAATGCTGGAGGTCGAAGAGGTCGATCGCGACGGGATGGGTTTTGATAACGTGGAAACCTCCGTGGCGCTCGTGCAATGGATCGAGCTGGGCAGCAAACGTCGCCGCCGCTCGCGCGTGGCCGAAGCCGAGGGCGAGCTGGCCGGCTGGGAGTACGAACAGAAGCGTCTCGAGGTATTCAGTGCCACGGCGCAGCGTTTCGTGGGCGTCCTTGCAGCACAAGAGAGCCATGCTCTCGCCGTCTCGATGGTCGAACTGTCGGAGAAGACGGCACATGCCGTGGGCGAACGGGTCAAGGCGGGCAAGGAGCCTCCCCTGCAGCGCTCCAAGGCGGTGGCAGAGCTGGAGATGGCTCACATAGGGTTGCTGGAAGCGGAGAATGCGTTGGAGATGGCGCGCATGAGCCTGGCGGCCCTGTGGGGCGGCAACGCCCGGTTCGATTCGGCGCACGGCCATCTCGATACAACGTTGGGCCGCGTGCCCGACCTGGCCGCTCTGCGTCCACTGCTGGCGCGGAATCCTGACATGGCGCGTTGGGAGTCCGAGGGTCAACTCGCCCGGGCGTCCCTCGCATCACAGAAAGCGAAACGCGTGCCGGACCTCAAAGCGACCGCTCGCTATGTCGAGTACAGGGAGGACGAGACAGAGGCCCTGGCTTTTGAAGTGGGCTTCGACCTTCCACTTTTCGATCGCAACCAGGGCAACATCGCCGCCGCGAAGCACAACCTGGCCACAGTGGCCGCAAAGCGGCGTGCGGCCGAGACGGCCCTGTCGGCTGAGCTGGCCGAGGCCCATGCGGCCCTGACCGTGGCGCAGCGCAAGGCGGAGGCTCTGCGCACCAGGGTGGTGCCGGCGATGCAGGAGGCCTTTGACGCGGCGCACGAGGGGTACCGTGAGGGTAAGTTCGATTTTCTGGATATGCTCGGCGCACAACGGGGACTGTTTGAGGCCCGGGGCGCGCTGGTCGATGCCCTATCGTCCTATCATATCGCCGTTGCCGCGGTACAGCAGGTCACGGGAACCCCTATTGAAGCGCTTGTAGAGATCAACGTGGAGGAAAGCAAATGAAGAGAGTTATCAGCTATCAGTCAACCATTCTAAGCCTTGTGATGTGCCTATCGGTCGGTGGCGCAAGCCGTGCGTGGGCGGTCGCAGAGGTCGACGCACATGCGGGGCATGCACACAACAGTCCGGCGGGGGGCGAAGATAGTCATGTGCAGCGCGTGGCTGTGACACAGGAGCAGGTTGCCCGACTCGGTATCAAGATCACACGAGCAGTTGAAGGCACCGTGCATAGCGAGATCCGTGTGCCCGGTGAGATAAAGGTCAACGCTGATCGTTTCGCGCACGTCGTACCGCGTGCGGCCGGCGTGGTGCGGGCCGTCACGAAGTCGCTGGGTGACCACGTGCAAGCCGGCGAGATACTCGCCTGGGTCGAAAGCGAGGGACTGGCCGAAGCCAAGCTGGACTTCTATGCGATGGAAGCCGAAGTGGGGTGCTGTGAGCTCCTGCTGCCTCGTGCCAAAGCGATTCATGGCAATGTGGCCAGATTAATCCGGCTCCTCAAGGAGGGGGCCGCAGAGGAGGCCATTCGCAAGTTGGACGGCCTCGAGATGGGGCAGTACCGCGGACAGCTACTGATTGCCCACGCGGCCTACCTGGCCGCTCGGACCACGCATGAGCGGGAGGCCGATCTGCATGCCAAGCAGATCAGTAGCGCGCAAGAGCTTCTCGCGGCTGAAACCGCCCTGCGGCAGGCGCGTGCCGCCTTTCAGGCGACTATGGATACGGCACGTTTCGAGACCATGATTGAGTATACCGAGGCGGCCCAGGAGCGCCAGGTGGCCGCTTTCAATGCTGTGGCCGCCGAGAAACGACTGCGTCTGAAGGGCGCCGATGATGAGGTCGTTACCTCCCTGCGTGCCCTGATTCCCAAGGTGGCCCTGTCGGAGCCCTGTCAGTGTCCCGACCCGAACTGCGCAGAGGGCGATCTCCCTAAGCTGGGCGACACGCTCGGCAAGGATGCGCGTTTTGCGTGGTACGCGCTACGAGCCCCCTTTGACGGGACGTTGGTCGAGAAGCACATCGTCATGGGCGAGTCCATTGACACGGCCTCCGAGGTGTTCACTGTAGCGGACCTCTCCAGCGTCTGGGTTGATCTCGCGATCAGCCAGGATGCCATTCCTTCGGTCGAGAAGGGGTATGCCGTGACGATCCGTCTGCCGAATGGGGGTGAGTTCGAATCAGAGATAGCGTTTGTCTCTCCCATCGTGGATGCGGATACGCGCCGTGCCTTGGCCCGTGTCGTGCTGGACAACTCGGAGGAGCGCTTCCGCCCCGGCACGTTTGTAGAGGCCGGGATTCGTGCGCCGACTGAAGGAGAAGCGGTCGTTGTTCCGCAGGCCAGCGTACAGCTGGTCAATGATCATACCTGCCTGTTCGTTTGGGGCGATTCCGATTTCGAGCTGCGCGACATAGTGACCGGCGCGTCGGACGGACAGCAGATCGAGATTCTCGAAGGGCTGCAGCCCGGTGAGGCCGTCGCGTCCGAGAACGCTTTCCATCTGAAGGCTGAGCTCGCCACGTCGGGGCGTTCGTCCGGCGGCCACGGCCACGCGCACTGATTCAGGGGATTACCATGATTGAAAAGATTATCCATATTGGTCTGAAACACAAGCTGCTGGCTTTCATAACCACCGTGGCCGTGTGTGCACTGGGGGTGTGGTCGCTCTCGAATCTCTCCATAGACGCCTTTCCGGATGTCAGCCCGAATCTCGTGCAGGTATTCGCCGAGGTCGACGGGATGGCGCCGGAAGAGGTCGAGCAGCTGATAACGCGGCCGACCGAAACGGCAATGCGCAGTATTCCCGGTGTGCAGAAGATTCGCTCGCTCTCCTCACTGGGGCTGTCGACGGTCAACATCTACTTCGAGGACGATGTCGACATCTATCGCGCCCGGCAGCTCGTTTCGGAGCGACTCAAGCTCGCCGAGGAGGGAATTCCGGAAGGCGTCGGTATGCCGCATGGGCTTGAGATGGGCCCCGTCGCCAGTGGGATGGGGAAGATCCTGGCCTACTACCTGGAAGCCGAGAGCCGTGACATCACCGAGGTGCGGACGCTGCATGAGTGGGTCGTCAAACGCGGGATTGAGACGGTGCCCGGTGTGGCCAAGGTCATCAGTCAGGGCGGATTCATCCGACAGTACGAGGTGGTGCTCTCTCCTGAGAAGTTGCTGTCGCATGGCCTCACGGTTTCCGATGTCAGCGAGGCGATCGAGGTCAACAACGCGAACGTTGGAGCCGGGCTCATTACGCGTGGCAGTGAGGAACTGATTGTGCGGACGCTTGGCCGCGTCAGTACGGTGGATGAGGTCGCCAACACCGTTGTCAAGAGCGTGGACGGGAAGCCGGTGTTGGTCCGCGACGTGGGCACGGTCCGCTTGGGACAGGCCTTCCGGCGCGGTGTGGCCATCCTGGATGGGGAGCGCGAAGTGGTGGTCGGTGGCGTATACAAGCTCCACCGTGCCAACTCGTTCGAGGTGATCAGCACGCTGCGCAGTCGTATCGATGAGATCAACCAGACCTTGCCGCCCGACGTCAAGATCGTCTCCTATTACGACCAGGCAGATCTCGTGGCGGGTAGTATTCGCACCGTGCGCAACGCGCTGCTGTTCGGTCTGTTGCTTGTCTCGATTGTGGCATTTCTCTTCCTGGGCAACCTGAGGAATGCCTTGATCATGGTTTGTTCGCTGCCGTTTGCCTTGCTGTTTGGTCTCTTTCTCATGGAGCGCAGCGGTACACCCGGTGATCTCATCTCGTTTGGTGGCATGGCCATTGCGCTCGGGATGATCATTGATGCGACGATCATCATGGTTGAGAAGCTCCAGACCGCCGCGGGCGATCCCAAGCAAGCGCAGGGTAGCGAGACTGCCATTCTGAAGGCGGCGCAGGAAGTCGGGCGGCCAATTGTCTTTGCGGTGGCTGTCATCGCGATTGTCTTTCTGCCGATCTTCACGCTCGGTGAGATCGAGGGCAAGATGTTCAAGCCGCTGGCGTTTGCGGTTGTGGCCACGCTGGGTGGCTCCTTGCTCTACGCGCTCCTGGTGGCGCCGATCTTCTTCCGGATGCTCCACCGCACCGATCACAAACGTGCCGGCCATGGTCCGGGACGCATCCTGGGCCGCATGCTGGCCCGCTACGAGGTCATGGTCAACCGGACGATCAAGCACCCGTTTGCCCTCGGTGCGCTGCTGCTTGTGCTCCTCCTTGGCGGAGGGGTAGGGTTCGCGCGGTTGGGAAGGGAGTTCGTTCCGACCCTTCAGGAAGGCACGATTAACTGCTACGCCTACATGAATCCGAACGTCTCGCTTGATGAGATCAGTAAGGTGTGTTCCGACATCTCGACCATCGTGTCCGAGGTGCCCGAGGTAAAGAATGTGATTGCCGATATTGGCTACGGTGAAGTCGGACCGCACATGCATCACACCAACTACGGTTGCATCACCATTACGCTGAAGCCGCGTCGGCCGTGGAGTAGAGCCCGCGATCAGCAGGAGATCGTGGCTCTGCTTGAGGAACGGCTGGAAGGGTTCCTCGGTGTCTCGATCGGCTTCTCCCAGCCGATTGCACACGAACTCGATGGTCTCATTGCCGGCGCGGGGGCGCAGGTCGTCATGAAGGTGTTCGGCGACGATATGAGCGAGTTGAAGGCGCTGGCGGTGGATGTGGAGCATATCGTCGCGGAGATCGATGGTGTGGCTGATCTGCGTGTCGAACAGACCGATGGGCAGACGCAGCTGCAGGTGATCCTGAACGGACAGCACCTGGCGCGATACGGCCTCAACAAGCATGAGGTGCAAGCCGTGGTCCACCAGGCCCTGACCGGTGATGTGGTGGGCGATGTCTTCGAGGGTGAGATGACTTCCCGCATCCTGGTTCGCCTCGACAAACGCTACCAGGAGAATCGGGAGGCGCTCGGGAACCTGTTGATCCTGACGCCATCGGGGTCGCATGTGCCGCTCAGCAGCCTGGCCGAGATCAAGACCGTGACAGGCTTGCGGCAGATCAGCCGTGAGAACACACAGCGCTATATCTCCGTCACATGCAACGTGCGCGGACGCGATGTCGGCACGTTTGTGCGGGACGCGCAGGCCGCCGTTGATGCCTCCGGCGTGTTGCCTCCGGGATACAGGGTTGCGTGGGGTGGACAGTTTGAGCTACAGCAGGCGGCCAACCGTCGCTTGGCGATCGTTATCCCGGTTACGCTGGTACTCGTGCTCAGCATGCTGTACGGCCTTTTTGGATCCCTGCGACTGGCCCTGCTGATCATGGTGAATGTCCCCCTCGCGCTCGTGGGCGGTGTCCTGGCGCTGGTCGCCTTCGGCGAGAACGTCAGCATTCCGTCCTCCATCGGCTTCATCGCACTGTTCGGCATCGCACTGACCGACGCGGTCGTGCTGATCTCTCGGTTTGAGCGGCTGCGCAGGGATGGGGCGGAGTTAGTGGCGGCGGTGATCTCCGGTTGCCGTTCGAAGTTCAGGCCGGTGCTCATGACCACGGTTACGACGGCGCTGGGGTTGTTGCCCCTCATCATCGCAACGGGCACCGGTTCAGAAGTGCAGCGTCCGCTGGCGATCGTGGTTGTGTTTGGTCTCGCCACATCGACCGTCGTCACGCTGTTTGTTGTCCCGGCTGCGTATATATGGATTGAGAAACGATGGCCCCGCAGGTTCGTCTAGGGACGTCTGCGGGCAGAAAGTGAACCACAAAACAGAGGAGTAGAGATGAGGAAAGTAGTAGGAGTGTTTGTCGTGTTGGGGGTGATTGCCGGCCTGTGCGTGGGGTGCGGAAAGAAGGCGGAGTCCGAGACCGCGGTGGTGGTGCCGCCGAAGGAGAGCAGCGCCAAGAAATGGGCGCCGGAAACCGCACCCGTGCCGAAGGCCCACGACCCCCATGATGGCCACGACCATAGCGGCCACAATCACTAAGCGCTGGGGAGACGGACGCAGACATACACAGTGAAGGGGTGCATGGATGGATGCACTCGCATCGGCGCGGATGTGCAGCGACCGCTGGCGACCGTGGTGGCGTTCGGCCTCACTACATCCACGCTTCTCACCCTCTTCGTCATACCGGTGGTGTAGGTGTAATATCGAGGCTAGCGAAGGAGGGGTTACCCGAGTCCTTCAACCATCAGCTTGCTGACGAGCTGGCCGAAGTGGGCGGGATCCTTGATGGGGGAGCCCTCGGTCAGGAGCGCCTGGTCGTAGAGCAACTCGGCATAGTCGGCCACCACACTGCTCTCGGCGTCCTTCTCAAGTGCAGCGAGCAGCTTGGGCATGATCGGGTGTTTGGGGTTGAGCTCGAGTACGCGCTTGACCGGCGGCATTTCCTGGTTCATGGCCTTCATGATCCGTTCCATGTTGGCGTTCATACCCATCTCGTCAGCCACGAGACAGCAGGCGGAATCGGTCAGGCGGGTGGAGAGCTTAACCTCCTGGATTTCCTCCTCGAGATGCTTCTGAATAGCCTCAATCACCGGCTTGTACGTCTCGGCATCGCCCTTGAGGGCTTCGTCCTTCTCGGCCTTCTCCTCGTCGGTATGGATGTCGATATCGCCGCGGTCAATCGCCTTGAGCTTCTTGCCATCGTACTCGGTGAGCCGCTGGGCCACCCATTCGTCGATGGCGTCGACAAAGAAGAGGACCTCGTAGTCCTTGTCTCTCAGCGCTTCGAGATGGGGTGAAGTGGCGGCCTGGGCCAGGCTGGCGGCCGTCAGGTAGTAGATCTCCTTCTGCTTTTCGGGCATCCGCGCAACATAATCCTTCAAGGAGACGGGCTTGCCTTCTTCGCTCTTGGATGAAGCGAACAGGAGCAGCTCCTTGAGCTTGTCGTAGTTCTCGAAGTCCTGGTGTACCCCTTCCTTGATCACAACACCGAAATTCTCGTAGAAGGTCTGGAACTTCTCGGGCGTCCGCTTCTTGAGATCGGCCAGCTCCTTGAGTACACGCGTGACCAGGCTCTTGCGGATGCGCCGGATAACCACGTCGTCCTGCAACATCTCGCGTGAGACGTTTAGGGGCAGGTCGCTGCTGTCGACCACGCCCTTGAGGAAGCGCAGGTAGCTGGGCAGCAACTCCTCGCAGTCTTCGTTGATGAAGACATTCTTCACGTAGAGATGAAGCCCGCGCTTGGCGTCCGGCCAGAACAGATCCATCGGGGCCTGCGCGGGGAGGTAGAGCAGGGCCTGGAACTCGGCGGTACCCTCGGCGCGGTAGTGGATCACCTTGAGCGGGTCGGTGTAGTCGTGACTGACGTGCTTGTAGAATTCGTTGTACTCCTCCTCGGACACCTCGGCCGGCATCTTCTTCCAGATCGCCTTCATCGAGTTGAGGGCTTCTTCCTCGGTCGTGGTGACTTCCTCGTCGCCCTCGTTCTCGCCCTTGGTCGTGCGGGTGATGTCCATCGAGACCGGGTAACTGATGTAGTCGGAGTATTCGGTCACGATGCGGCGGATCTCGTATTCAGCCAGGAAGTTGTCCATATCCTCGCGCATATGGAGAATGACGTCCGTGCCGCGCTCCTCCTTGTCGGCATCTTCCATGGTATAGGTTCCGGCTCCATCGGAGGTCCAGCGCACGGCCGGTTCGTCTGATCCGGCGCGCTTTGTGATCACGGTGACTTTGTCGGCCACCATGAACGAGGCGTAAAATCCGACGCCGAACTGGCCGATAAACTCGGCATTGGCGGTCTTCTTATTCTTCTGGAGCTCCTCGAGGAAGCGGCGCGTGCCGGAGTTGGCAATCGTACCGATGTTGGTCTCGAGTTCCTCAACCGTCATGCCGATGCCGTTGTCGCTGATCGTGAGCGTGCCGGCATCCTTGTCGGGCGTGATCTTGATCTTCCAGTCCTGCTCTTTCTTGCCGAGGAGCTTCTTATTGGTCAGGGCCTCGAACTGGACGCGGTCGATCGCATCCGATGCGTTGGAAATGAGCTCGCGAAGAAAAATCTCCTTCTTCGAGTAGAGCGAATGGGTAACGAGGTCCAGAAGCTGTTGGACATCCGTCTTGAACTTACGTGATTTCTTGGCCATGGGAACTCCTTGTTGTGTTCGGAAAAGGGCGGATTAAAGCGGTAAATCATCGAATCTGTCAACGGGAAACGGTTGATGAAGGACGTGGTATGTTATCTGAGTACGGCTCGCTCGGAGAGCTCGCCCTACCGAACACGGGATCAGGCAGGGCGAGCTCTCCGAGCGAGCCGTAAGGTATGCATGGCCCCGCCGGATTCTCTGGCGTTGGCCTAGGGGGTTGAGATGTGCCTGCCTATCAGCTACGCTCCGTCCGTCAGCTATGAATGTGAAGACCGTCAACCGAACGCCTTTCGGCCCTGTAGCGCTTGCCTGGTCAGGGGAAGCTAATGGTCCACTGATCACACGGGTGCTGATAGCTTCTGAGAATAGCTCCGCGGAAAACCGGGCTGCGAAATTGTATCCGCACGTAGCAGCGTCCTCATGCCGTGACGTCGACCAGGTGGCGGACCGCATCGCCGCCTTTCTCGATGGCAGCGCTGTAGCCTTCTCACTCGACCTGTTGGCCCTGGATCTGTGTGGGACGTTCCGGGAGAAGGTCCTGCGGGCGACCCACGGCATCGCACGAGGACGCGTGGCCACGTACGGTGGTCTTGCCGCCCATGTCGGCTGTCCCGGCGGCGCCCGGGCTGTGGGGAACGCCATGGCTACAAATCTGTTCCCGTTGATCGTCCCATGCCACCGTGTCATACGGGCCGACCTCTCGTTGGGCTCCTACGGAGGAGGGGCAGAGATGAAGCGCGGCCTGCTCGCGCTTGAAGGGGTGGTTCCCGATGCTCGGGGGCAGGCTCCGGAAACCCAGGTAGTGTTTGGAGGCCGATAGAGATGAACGCACTTGTCGCTCAGTCCGGCGGCCCGTCACCGGTGATCAATGCGTCCCTGCAGGGAGTCATCGAGGGCTGTCGGGCCTATCCGGGTCGCATTAGGACCCTCTATGCCGCCTGGCACGGTGTCGAAGGGGTCCTCAACGAAGAGCTCATCGACCTCTATGCCCAGGATCCGGACGAGATCTCCCGCCTGAAGCACACCCCTGCCTCCGGCGCGATTGGAACCTGTCGCTACAAGCTTACGCCGGAGCAGGACGAAGACTTCGCGCGCATCATCGACGTCTTCCGCGCGCACGATATCGACTACTTTTTCTACATCGGTGGGAACGACTCGATGGACACGGCGCACAAAGTGTCTGACCTTGCCCACGCGCACGGGCTGGACGTCATTTGCACCGGCGTGCCGAAGACGATCGACAACGATGTGGGTGACCCCGAGTTCAAGTTGCTCGACCACACGCCCGGCTACGGCAGTACCGCGCGCTACTGGGCCGGCATCATCCGCGACACCAACGAGGAGAACTGCGGGATGTGTCCCTCCGAGTGTGTTTCCGTGCTGCAGGCGATGGGACGCAAGGCGGGATTCATACCTGCGGCCGCCCGGTTGGCCGACCCGCAACGCGAGATGCCGCTGCAGATCTACATGGCCGAGGCGCACCACACCCTCGAATCTCTGCACGCGAACGTCAACCGGCAGCTTCGCGCAACAGGCCGTTGCATCGTGGTGGTGAGCGAAGGATTCGACGTTGGCGAGCTCGGCGAAGCGCATGACGGGTTCGGGCACATCGAGTACGGCGCCAGCAAGACCTGTGCGGCGCAGATTGTGGCAAGCTATCTGAATGACAATGGGCTCACCTCACGTGGCCAGGCCACCTGGCAGGTGCCGGGCGTTCTACAGCGCTCCATGTCGGCGCACCAGTCCCCGGTCGATCGCGACGAGGCCCTCGAAGTCGGCCGTCACGCCGTGGAGGTTGCCATGGAGCAGGGCACCGGCTTCATGGCCACGATCCTGCGCGCGCCCGGCGACAGCTATCGCGCCGAGTACCGGCACGCCCCTCTGGAGCAGATCGCAAACTCGTTCCGCCCGTTGCCCAAGGCTTGGATTACCGACGACGGCATCGACGTAACCGACGACTTCATCCGGTACGCCCAGCCGCTCATCGGCGACGGCCCCGTCACAGTCGCCCCGGCGTTCGCCCGGATTGAACCGCGCTTCATCGACCGCAAGCTGTCAGCCTACGTGCCGATGCGCTGTCGCGTGTGACCCGTCTGTGAGATAAACAAGAAAACAGGAGAACACGATGAGCACACTGAAAGCAGGAGACAAAGCGCCGCAGTTCGAGCTGATGGATCAGGATGAACAGAAGGTGTCGCTGGCCGACTTCAAAGGCGAGCGGCTGTTGATCTACTTCTATCCCAAGGCCAGTACGCCGGGATGCACCGTGCAGTCCTGCGCGGTCAGCGAGGCCCAGGCCGACTTCGCGTCGGCAGGGATTCGCACGGTCGGCATCAGCCCCGACAAGCCCGCGGCGCAGAAGAAGTTCGACAACAAGTATGGCTTGGGATTCCCGCTGCTCTGCGACACGGATCACCGTGTGGCCGAGGCCTATGGCGTCTGGACCGAGAAGTCCATGTACGGCAAGAAGTACATGGGTATCCTCCGTTCGTCCTTCCTGGTCGACGCCAAGGGCAACATCGAGAATGCCTGGTACAAGGTGAGTCCGAAGGATACTGTTCCCAACGCATTGGGGGCATCCTGACGGTAGGGAGTAGCTTCATCCTCTCCGGGTGCACAAATCGGCTTCGCACCATCTGCCGAAAAGGCCCGCCGAATGGGGACGGAACAACCGGCAGGACAGGAAAAAGACCTGACCCACGATATAGACTGCTCCGTTGGGGTGGTTAGTTTATCGCGAGAATCCGCCATCGCCTCGTAGATTAGGAGTGCACGTTCGGACTCGAGAAATGTGCTTTGATCCTCCGCCCCGAAGGGGCAGGAGATACCAGCCCAGAGATGTAACGCTTGAGCATAGTCCGATCGGCCCAACGGGCCGATGTCAACGTAGCCCAGGCCAACGGCCTGGGGTAAGGTACAGAGTATTGGTGCCCTGAAAGGGCGCATCAATCTCAACGGTCCGAACGGAGGCGATGACTATGCCCCAATCATTCTGTCAGATCTACATTCACGCCGTCTTCTCGACCAAAGGACGAAAGCGTTGGCTCGACGATGCGATACGATCACGCGTCCATGCCTATCTGGCAACGCTGGCACGGGATTGTGGCTGTCCGTATGTGGTCGTCGGTGGCCCGGATGACCACGTACACATGCTCGCGGACATCGGAAAGAAGATGCTGCCGATGGCCCTGATCGGCAAAGTGAAACAGGAATCATCCAAATTCATCAAGACGCTGGGGCCTGACTATGGCGGTTTCTACTGGCAAAGCGGATATGGCATGTTCTCAGTTGGGCCGACACATGTGAAGGATGTAAAGGCGTATATCGAGTGCCAGGTTGAACATCACCGCACACAATCGTTCCAGGATGAGCTGCGGGCCTTCCTCGACCGATACGAGATTCCGTACGACGAACGGTATGTATGGGATTGACGGTGAGATGAAGAGTGAGGTGCCCTTTCAGGGCACGAATACATAAACCGAATACACCTAGGCCGTTGGCCTGGGCTACGATGAAGAAGCCCCTTCGGGGCGATCGATCTCCTGCCCCAAACCACCACCCCAACGGAGCAGTCAATCTCGTTGATGGCTCAACGATAGTGATTGAGAATCTGTACCTGTGAGGTGCTCATCCAACGCCTCAACTGGTTCCTTGGCGGCACCCGTCGCGTAGGTTGCTTTGTCCACTTCTCCGTCTCTCTTCTTCATGTCCTTCGTGGGGAGTCAGTCTGCCGGCGCCTAGCGCAGGAAGAAGCTGCCGCTGGGGGCGCGTGATTCGCCCGCCGCGGTAACGCGAATCGCCGCGAGGTCGTTGACCGGACACTCGTGCTGGCAGAGGCCGCAGCCGATGCAGCGCTCCGGATTGACGCGCGGACGGTGGAGCTCCGTCTTCTTGCCGTCGATCTCCACCTCGACCGTGTCCTGGTGGATTGCCTTGGGTGAGACCGGGCAGACTTCTTCGCAGACCAGGCAGTTGCGATCGAATGACCACGGCAGGCAGCGCGAGCGATCAACAAACGCCGTGCCTGTTTTGACCGGGCGCTCGGTCTTCTCCGCGATGGTGAGTCGCTGGATCGCGCCCGAGGGACAGACCTGGCCGCACAAGGTGCAGTTGTACTCACAGTACCCTCGTTCCATATCCATCACGGGCGTCCACAGCCCGGAGACACCCGCCTCCGACATGGCCGGACGCAGTACGCCGGTTGGACAGACCTTCATGCATTCTCCGCACTTGAGGCAGCGGTCGAGAAAGTCCGGTTCGGCCAGGGCCCCGGGCGGACGTACGCGGGCGGGGTATCCCTCCACGGCCTGCGTCTGCAATGCCGCCGCCGTGGCGACCCCGCCGGTGGCTGCACCAAGGAAGGCGCGTCGTGACATTCCGGTTTGGAGATCGAGTTGCTGCCTCTTGGGCATCCATTTCCAACTCAAGGCGCCCTCCGGGCAGTCTTCGACACAGTTCCAGCATACAAAACACTCCGCCATGCGGGTGCAAGTGTCCGGACTGCAGGCGCCGATGCAGTCGCGGCTGCAAAGTCCGCAGTTTGTGCAGGTCTCTTCGTTGCGCACGACCCCGCCCGGCATCAGCTTGGCCGTCGCCCCGAGCAGTGCGCCGAGAGGACAGATGTAGCGGCACCAGAAGCGCGGTCGCCACGCATTCAACAGAAGGAGCGTCGCAAAGATGCCGATCAGCAGCCAACCCGCACGCATGCCGGGCGACGCCAGTGCTGTCGCGGTGCGGGTCAGGAGCGCAATCGGGTCGAACAGACCCACCTGCATGAAACCCAACGACGCCGCCGTGAGCAGGCCGACCAGGATGAGGTACTTGGCGAGCTGTGCCGGGCTGCGCAGATTCTGCCTGATGCGTGCCGCAAGCTTGCGCGGGCGTAGAGCGCGCGAGGCAAAGTGAAAGATCGTCCCCAGCGGACAGATCCAGCCACAGAAGAACCGCCCGATGAAGGGCGTCAGTGCCAGGATAAGCAGGCCGATCCACATCGTATACGCGATGTTTCTTGCGGAGAGTAGTGTGCCGACAGCGTTGAGCGCGGAGCTGTCGAGGAAGACGGTGACCGGGTAGCCCTTGAGTCGGCCCTGCGACGTCAGCACGAACGCAACGACGAAGAGGCCGAAGAAGAATACCTGGTAAAAGCGGCGCAGGGCTCTCACGAGACGGCCCTCACTTTCTTGAACAGGTTCAGCTTGCTCCGCTCGATCTGACCCCGCCCAAGTTGCGCGGCTTTTCCTATATACTCAATGTCTGTTGGGGCAAACCCGAGTAACTCGGCGCCAAAGCTGTCGAGGGCGACCTGGTCTGTACCGGCGGCGACAACGTGCCCGGGACGCACATCGGAGGGGCTGCCCCCGGTCGGTCCGTTCGCCACGAGCAGCCGCGAGCCGTCCAACACTACGAGGGTGGGGCGGATGAACTGGGCCAGGTCTGCGATGACGTCATGGATGGCCTGGTGGAGCCGGTTGCGCCCTCCGCCGAGAAGACCATACCAGTTCTTCATCGTCAGGGTGGCTCCACACAGGTTGTGCGTCTTCACCGTGGGAATACCGATGAGCTTGTCGGCCCAGGTGAGAGGCCGGTAGAGCGCTTCCCATTCCGGAATGCGGAGTGTGCCCACCTTGACCCGTCCGAAGAGCGCGGGGGAGGGCAGCCAGACCTCGGCGCCTGCCGCCTGAACCGCCTCCATGATCCCGGATTTCACAAAACAGCCTTCCGGATCGTTGATTGGGTTGTCGATCACGCGGACCTCGGCGCCGAGCGCTACGCACTGGCGAACCACCTCGCCGGTCACGGTCGGCGAACTGGTGGCGCCGAAGTGGGCCGGTCGATCGAACGCGCAGTTAGGCTTGATAAGCACACGATCGCCCGCCTTGATGAAACGCGTCATTCCGCCAAGCTCCTGCAGGGCGGCCTGCACAGCCAGGGCATGATCGGTGCCCTCGGCGATGGCCACTATGCCTCCAGTGCCGGGCACGGCAAATGACGGGATCGTCTTGGCCTGTTCGCCCGTTGGCACCAGGTTTCGATTGTGGAACGCTGCTGCCAGCACACCGGAGCCGGCTGCCACCCCGGCTGCCGCACTCATGCGCTTGATGAATTCCCGCCTGTTGGACTTGTTCGCACTCATGGTTGGTCCCCCTGCAGTGCGGAGCGGAGTGCATTCCAGTGTGCCAATAGCGCTTCGCGAGATGGAGCCGCATGCACGCCCCAGAGCACCCCGTCCACGACACCGGCAAGCTCCCATGAGGAGAACATGAGGCCGCCGGTTGCGCCGTCTTGCTCAAACAGGTGCGCGCCGCCGTACAGTTTCAGCTCTGCCGCATAGGCCATCAGTGTCTCGATATCGCCCGGTGCCTTGAACCAGATCGCTTCTGCACCGGACAGAGAAACCCGGGCTGTCTGTACCTCGTTGAGCACGGAGAACCCGAAGGCGCCTTCAGGCAGTAGCCCCTCCGAGTCTTTGATCAGCGCGTCACCGGCCAGTGTCGCCGGCGACTGGTCCGGCTTACTGTCCGCCACAGGGGAGGACTCTCCGAGGTACGCGACAAGCTCCCTGGCCAGCGTTTCAGCGGGGGCGGTGTCGGCGTCCACCCTGTGGGCGTTGAGCTGCAGGTAGGACGTTCCCGTCAGAACGGCGACTTGGCCCGGAACCCGGTAGCCCTTGATCCCGTCAATCTCACTTGGGTTGCCCGGGCGTTCACCGCTGAAGGCATAGCGCGCGCCGTCAGCATCCTTGAAGCGGTAGAGATACATGTCCCAGTGCTGATCGCCTGCAATCCACTCCCCGCTGCAGAGCTCGACGGCATCGTATTGCAGGTAGTAGTCGGCCTTGCCGTTGATCTTCTCGAACATGCGGTCGGCAGGGAAGAGTTGCCCGCCCTCGAGTTGCCAGTGGCCGACCTCCAGCGGCACAGGCAGGTCTTGCCCCTGCACGGCCGGCGGCGTGAAGAAGGCTGGGTCGTAGTGTTGCCCCTTCAGTATGAACAGCGCCGCCAGCACAAATGGCAGTAGCCAGCCGGCGGCCAGGAACAGTCGGCGTTGAACCATGCGGCGCTCCCGGTGTCTACGCGAGTGTGGTCTCGGCCCGACGGATATGATGCATCACCGGCACACCGTTGGGACAGGCCCGCTCACAGAGGTCGCAGTCACCGCAGATGGCGGTCTGCGGACGGTCTTTCAGTTCCTCGTAGGTCTGGAAAGCCGTGCCCACATAGAGCGCGTGCTCCATGTAGTAGTCGGAACAACGCACCACGTCGGCGACCGGCAGTCCGCGGGGACAGACCTGATCGCAGATCCCGCACATCTGGCAGTGACCCGTCATGGCAACGGCGGCTGCTTCGCGGACGCGTTTCCCGATCTCGGCGTCCGCCGGCTGCCCGGCGGCCTCGATCTGCTTCTGAACATCCCGAAATGATCCGTAACCCTTGTTGATGGTGGTGATGCCTGTCGTAGCCAGGTACTGCGGTACCGCATCATAGTAGGCGTCGCCGTTCAGCCCCCGCCCGCTCTTCATCAGCACCACGCCCACACCCTCTTTCTCGGCCCGCTCGAAGATCGGGAGGAATTCCTCTTCCATGCTGATGTTATAGGCCGGCATCAGGGCATTGTAGAAGCCCTGGTCGAGTGCCGCGCTCAGGCATGCGGCGGTCTCTTTGTGCGAGGTCAACCCGATGTAGCGGAACTTGCCCATCTTTATCCATCGCTCCGCTCCTTTGCGGAACTTGGGGTCGCTTACCTGTGAAGCCTTGTGAATGTTGAAGAAGGCGATGTCGACGTTGTCTACACCCAGCGTCTCGAATGCGGCATCCAATGCCGCGTCGTCGTCGGGTGCCCAAGTGATCTTCAGAGCAAGGGTTAGCTTGTCCCGCTGCCCCTTGATCGCTTCTCCTACATTCTTGATTGCGACGCCCTTCTTGTATCCGGTCGAGGTGTGAACGAAGTTCATCCCCTGCGAGATGGCATACTTGATGACGTTCAGGTCGCTGTTGTCGGCTCCGGTTCCAATCGAAACAGCGGGCAGCTCCAGGTCGGTCTTGCCCAGCTTGCGCCGGGGAATCGCAGCCTTGGCGGCGACGGCGGCACCGGCGGTGGAGGTGCCTACGCCACCCAGCGCGGCAGCGCCGGCCAGCACACTGGCTCCCTTGAAAAAGTCGCGACGTGAATACCCACTTTTCCCTGTCATAGGACACGCTCCTTTGCGGCTCAGCTCTTGCCCAATACGGGCAGATGCAGATCTGGTCTGCAGAGTAGTGTTCAGCGCCCTGTCTGTCAATGCTGACAGCGTCAATCGGCGCCACGTAACTTCGCGGATAGGTTGACGGCCAGGTTGCGCATGAGCGCCATGCCTAGCCGCGGGCGACGTGCCATCAGCTCCTGTAGATCCGTGCCCAGGATCTCCAGTACGCGGCAGTCCCCCGCGGCGATCACGTTGGCCGAACGCGGGTTCTCATCCAGCAGCGACATCTCGCCGACCGTCTCCCCGGCGGCGATGCGTCCGACCTCCCTGTCCCCAACGCTCACGCGCAGCTCGCCCGACACCAACACAAAGACCCGGTCACCGGCTTCGCCCTTCTGGATCAAGCGCTCGCCGTCCGCGATGTCCCGCATCCGCCCAATCCGCGCGAGGTGATACGTGTCGCCTTCGTCAATGCCGCTGAAGATAGATGTCGCGCCCGCGGCGCGGAATATGTCGCGTCCCTCGCGACGATCCAGCATTGAAAACTCAACAATGTCGCGCGTCTTACCCGCCGCATCCGTAAGTGGAATCTCTTCACGGAAATAGGGCGCCGAGAGCTTGGCCATGCGGACGACATCCAGCCTTTCCACCTCGCTGAACACCATGGAAGGACAGTACGCAGTCGCCATGAAACCGAGCCGCTCCAGCGTTCGCTGAAGCTCCGGTGCGTAGGCACTGACATCTGCCTCGATGTAGGCCGCGTCCAGCTCTTCCCGGGCGAGGCGATCGACCTCGTCCAGCAGCGCTCCCTTGACGGCGTTGTCGAACCCGATCAGTTCGAATATGCGGACCTTCTGGTCGATCGGATCGTGCGAGAAACCGAGTCCACCCAGAATCGCCGCGCCATCACGCGCCACGAGGTAGCGCGTCTTCTGTGTGCGGATCTTGAAGAAGCCGTGCGACAGGCTGAGATTACCGAATACTTCGCGCCCCTCGACCCGTCCACGCTCGATGCGGAGGAGGGGGCTCCATCCCCGTTCGGAAAGATCCTCGATCAGGAAGCGCTTGTTGGTGATTCCGCGGGGTCTCGGTGTGGGGTAGCCGTCCGCGTCGCTCACGATCACATCAGGCGTGATGCCCACCTGTTCGAGCACATGCATCGCCAGTGGCGCGATCTCCGGGATGACCCGCGGATTGTTGCGACGCAGGTCCTCCAGTCCGGCCGGATGCGTGGCGTAGAGTACGACCGATTCACGCTCGATCAGTTTGTATTTCAGCGGCTCGAACCCCACCGCGTGAAAACCGCTCGCCTCAAGAATCTTCTGCGACCCGCTGTGCGCCGTGCGCGCCTCCGCGAAGGCGAAGCGCACCGAATCCGACACCCGATCCAGCGCCGTCTGAAGCAGTTCGGTGCCCGCGTGGTGCCCGCGTGCCTCGTGATGAACCACCAGTCGCCCGAACTCCCCGATCAGGTCACTCAGCCCGCCCGTGGCGAACATGACACTGACCGTACCCAGCACCTTACCGTCCAATTCCGCCACCAGGAACATCGTGTCGTCATCGAACACAGCCTTTTTCAGCCACCCCGTGTCATAGAAATCGGTAAAAGGGTAATCGGGCCCATACGCGTCGACAAACAACGCCTTGACCGCCTCGACATCATGCTCAGTCGTATCTCGTATCTGCAACGCACCCATGGTGGCGTCACCTTACGCGACCCGACTGGTTGGATGCAAGCATGGGGAAGGGCACCACGCCATTGAGGGGAATGGTGACAATCACTTTGTGGGCTGTCGCCGCAGGTTATGTCCGATAGGCAGCCAGACGGGGTGGTCTGTGTCAGGGGTATAGTACAGACTATGGCGATGGATAGTACAGACTACCAAAGCGTGTAGTACAGACTATTGACGTGAACGCCGGGAGGAAAGGCGGGACATCGGCAGCCGGCAGAAGAAGCAGTCGCTACGCGTGCAAGTGGACGGACATGCGCACACACACATGCTTCATCACGCGGCCGAAGTCAATCTTGGGGTCGCCAACCAGTGCGGATTCTTCAGTCAGTATCGTTGAGCGGTCGACGAGGGTGATTGCTCCTTAACCGGCCAATGTGGCCGGATCGCTTTAGTCTCGTTCTAGATCTTGCTCGATTGTTGTTGCTGACCGGCAGGTTCAGTTCTTCTCCTCCAAACCCTTCCTGATTTCGTCCGCGCGGTCGAGAGGCACGACGATCCAAAGGAAGTAGTCGACAGGCATCTCCATCGATCGAAACCCGACCTCCAAATGGGGCTCGTCCAGCGGTATATGCCCCCTCCGATGGATCACATTCATCAGAGATCGTTCGCCGAAATGCGCCATGGCCTCCTCGAAGGAGACGCCATCAACCTTCTGTCGCATCCAGCTCTCTGAGCAGTCCAACTTGTCGAACCACCAGTGGCTGCAGATGGAATGCGCCTTGCGCAACAGGCGGTTCTGCTCCGCGCGCGACACCTTGTTTGTGTCATAGAAGATATGTTGGTCTGGCCGCGCCATCGAGTTTCTCCCTGCTCATAGCCTCGAAATCATGACCGTCCAACGTCTCTGCGAAGCAACGCCTGTGCTGCGTCAACCGCCTCATTCGCGTACTGCTGCCGGAGAAACTCCCCGTCGGCCGCGGAGTCGGCCATCAAACTGCCGGCGCAGAAGTCAGCGTACTGAAGGGGCCCTTTCGATGTTTCCTCCGCAAACCGGTTCGTCAGCGTGTGCATCGCGCGCTCGAAAGCCAGATTTCGCCCCGACTCCGCATGGAACGCGGCAACGGCCGCCTCTGCTCCCCCGTCGTAATCGCGAACCGCGTGTACGAAGTCGAACACATCCTTGTTTTGCGCTCGGTTGTGATACGCCTGGAGCTTCAAGCAGATGAACGGCCCGACTTCACAGACCTTGACCCGTTCCGTTACATTCGCGCCGTATAGATCCTTACCCGACACGTCAATCTCCCGATACACATTCAATGCACGACTTACCCCGAACACTGCGCCGACCGGTATGTCATCCACCATCGCACTGTCTGGCGCTGTATCGCTAGGCTTGTCAGTCAGAAAGTCCAAGAACAGGTGTGTCTTTCCGATCGTCTTGACGAATCGCTTGTCCTTCCAGTCAAACCCGGCCTTTTGCAGCCGTGTCTTTGTCGTGTCGTACATTCCACTGCTCAACGCCAGCGACACGCCCAAGTCAACATCCATCGTGACGGGATGAAGCGTCTCAGCTGCAGCACGGCAGATGTACCGCGGCACCAGACCGCCGACCAGAACCAAGTCCTCGGTGAGGTCGTGCAGGGCGGCCCATACGGTCAGTAGCACCGATTCGGAACGTGCCGTGTCCCCAGCCGAATAGTCTTCGTAGTGCTCCATCTTCACGGCTTGCGAAACCCGTCCCACGACCGCAGCGCTTCAGCCTGGTCAGGCCCCCGCAAGCCGACCTGAAGCAGGTCCAGGTAGATCTGAACGTCACAGACAATCGGGAAATCGTCCACCCGTCGGATCGCCTGAAGAGCGCCGACATCCTTCGGAGTAATGAGCCAGAGCTTTCCGCCAGAGGAGACCTCTCGTACACCGAGTACCTCCGCCAGATGGGCGTCCGGTGTCTCAGCCACGTACGCCGATACAATCGGCACGTCTGCATATGGGAACCTTAACCCTGCCGCGAACCACTGCGTAAACACGATCTCCCCGGTCACGTGCTCCAAAACCCGATTTGCCAGCTTCGTCAGATCACCCTCCAGCGCGGAGTACTGACGAACCTTCACGCGCTTCTTCCAGATGTCTGCGGCCCTCCACGTGTCCAGAAGGCCGTCGGCGTCCGTCACGCTCCAGTCTCCTCGGCTGCCGGTGACCCAGCCTTCTTTGCCGGCGTGCTTCAGCAGCCGGGACAGCAATCCCTGGCTGAGCCCGGTGAACTCGGATAGTTCGTTCTGCCGCCATTGCCGCCCGGGAAAAGAAAGAAGAGCCCGCGCAAGGCGTGACCCCTTCAACGAGAACAGATTCGCCGGCACCTCGGCCGTACGGTACCGCACCGGTCCGCGGGCCGCTTCCCGGTCAATCAGCACCCCCTTGGCTCGCAACCAGACTCGCCCGTTGAGATCCAGGCAGCTCACACCAAGCCGTTTGCAGTGCTCGACAAGAGGCCGAGTAGCCTGCACGGTCACCAGAAGGGGAGATATGCCGCTCGCGGTCTTCGCCGCCAGTTTCTCTACATCCCTCACGGCCGGCCGTAGCTTGCAGTCCACGCCGAACCGATGGACTTTTCCGTCCACATCCACTTCGGCGATGAGACCCCTGTCTTGCCCCTCCGGCCGTACAAGCTGGATCTTGGGGTTCTCCCAGTCCGCGACCACCTCTTTGACGGTGACCTCGAGGTCTTGGCCTGTCTCTATTACCTTCGTATTCACGTCAACCCTCTCTATTACTGATCCGTAATATTGCAGTTATCGGTAATAAATGCAAGTCCGAATCCCATCCGTCTGCACACAGGTGAGATCCGTAACGGATTCCGTAACGCAAGAATATCTCGCCCATTGGCCGGTTAAGGAGCAATTACCGCAGTGGGGTGGTGCGGTTGTCGACGGGAATGTGCGCTGAGCCCTGTTCCACGGGTTTTGCCTGTGCTAACCATCGACGTGGTTTGAGTCGCCGGTAGGGCAACCAAGAATCAAGGCTGCGAAACCGCCCATTTCTCGTGGCATGCCAGCTCGTGGATGCGTTGGGTCATATGGTCGTAGTGGGAGCCTTTCCAGTAGACGCGTTTGCATGCCGTGCATTGACTGAACTCTTCGTAGTCGCGCTGCGTGCGGGGTGGGAGGCGGTTGAGGATGGTTGCCTTGGGTACGGGTTCCAGGAGACCGTTGCAGGCGATGCAGCGTTGGAAGGGGTGGATGCTGTTGGCCAGGTCGAGGCGTTGCAGGACTTCGCGGGTCTGTTGGACGGCTTCGGTGGCGCGGATGAAGTAGCCGTGGGTCACTGTGCTGTTGAATAGGAGGCGCCGGTCACGCGTGAGGATGATGCGGTGTTCGGCTATTGCCGTGGCGATGATCTCGGGATCGTCGTAGTCGTTGCGGTAGAGCGAGTCGAAGCCGAGCAGACGAAGGTAACGGGCAAGCTTCCCCAGGTGCACATCCAGGATGAAACGCGTCTCACGCAGGGAGCGATCCCGGAGCCGTACAAGAGGGGAGACATCGAGTGCTTCGAAAACGGGATAGACCGCCACACGATCGCCGTCCTGGAGCTGGTAGTCGAAACCGACCGATTCCCCGTTCACGACGATCAGCTCCACCTCGGAGTGCGGCACGCCGAGTGCCTCGATGGGGTCCTTGATGCCGGGATGCCCATCGATGTGATAGTCGATGGTCTGCTTGCGCTGGTCAGTCGGGAGGAAGTCGTTTAACTCCTCGTAGAATCGAAACTGTGCATGAATTTCGCACACGACGACGTCCTTGCCTTGCCTGTCGAGTCGATACTATGGGGCATACCTGCCCCGGTCCATACGAAAGTCTGTTCTCGTCAGCGCTGGAAGTGCCCCGAAACGATCGACTTGCCTGACACCTGGCACCCGACATCTGCGGCGATTCTTCGCCGCTGATTGGAGGAGAGGACTCTGGACAATCTTGGTGGCAGGGAGTTATGATAATCCTGAAGCGAGAGAGACTGACCTGTGGTTGGTAGGGAGTGCATCATGCAGAAAGCATGTGTGTTGTGTAGCCGGGAGATGGGGCGCGCGTCGCGTGACGCCGTACGGCCGGGCATCGACACCCGGACTCTGTGCCTGGGGTGCGAACAGCATTTTCTTGCGCAGTGTGGGGTATCACTCGACCGTTACCTGAAGGGGTTTTCGATGCCCGTTGTTGTGGTCGCACCGGACGGCCGCATTGTGTTGGCAAATAATGATGCTTGCGAGATGCTTCACAAGACTCCGCTCCAGATTGAATCGCGTCTTGGAGGAGATGTCTTCGAGTGCGAGTACGCCCGATTGCCCGGGGGGTGCGGCCGGACCGAGCACTGCAAAGGGTGTGCCATTCGCATGACGGTCATGGATACGATGGTGACGGGCAAACCGCACCATGCCGTACGTGCTCACCTTAACCCGCATCTGCCCGATCGGTCGCAGTGTTTCCTTATCTCAACCGAGAAGCGAGGGAGTATTGTGTTCCTGGGGGTTGAACCCGTTCGCGACAAGTCCGTCCAGCCGACATCAGCCTGCAGTGCCTGTCTCTGAATGGCGGGATCTGGCGCGCGACTTGGAAGGGCCGGCACCGTCATGATTGAGGTGATACAAACCGACATAACAACCCTTGATGTCGATGCGATCGTCAACGCGGCCAATACGAGTTTGCTGGGCGGCGGTGGGGTGGATGGGGCTATTCACCGGGCGGCGGGCCCCAAGCTGCTCGCCAAGTGTGCAACATTGGGGGGATGCAAGACCGGCAATGCCAAGATCACGCCGGGATATAACCTGTCCGCCAAACATGTCATCCACACGGTTGGGCCGGTATGGCGTGGTGGTGGGCGAGGGGAGCCGGAGTTGCTTGCCGACTGTTACCGCAATAGCCTGCAGCTGGCTGTTGAGAATGGCCTGAAGACCATCGCGTTTCCTTCCATCAGCACCGGCGTCTATCGCTTCCCGATCGACCGGGCCTGCCGCATCGCCACCACAACGGTGAAGGCCTTTCTCGCTGACCACGACGAGATCGAAAAGGTCACGTTTGTCTGCTTCAGCAATAGCGATCGGGCCGAATACGAATCAGCGCTGGCTGAAGGCAATTAGGCTCTCGACGATCTTCGAGTGCGTTTCTATAGTCGCTGACAGTTATGACCACGCCCCGTACGATACGCTGTCTGTCACTGTTCCTGGTCGTCGTCTTTACAGGGACGATCCTGTTACCCTATGCCCTCGCCGGCCAGCCCGAGAGTGAATACCTGACGCTGGACGAGCTGAAGGAGCAGTATCCCGATGCCCGGTTTGTTCAGGTGACCCCGGAGATGCTGCAGGTCGTCATGGACCAGACATCCGGCTACGTGATCGTGTCGCATACGAACGGGGTGCCGCTGCTGCAACCCGTCGCGACGAACGTCACGAGCAACGCAGCGGCAAACGTCCTGTCCAACGCTGTCAAGCAGGCTGCGCCGCCGCAGAGCGCCCAGCCCGGCGTCTACTACGAACGGCCGCAGCGAACACACCATCACACCGATGTCCATGGGAGTCTCTTCTTTGACCTCACGCATGCGGACTGGGGTGGGGGGGATGCCGATATTGTCCTCTATGTCCTGATCGGGGTTGTCGTAGTAGCGGCGTTCGTGGTCTACACGGCCGACTACATCTACCATCTCATCGCGCATCCGGGTGAGCAGGAGTATTGGTGGAACCTTGGGCTGCATACGTCATGGGTCACGGGGGGCGATGAGAACGGATTCCTGGTGGGGGCGAAACTGTCGACCGGTTTCGAGGCGCGCGATGCGCATGCCGGGCTGACTATCGAGGCGGGCTACGCCGATATCGATATCGAGTTCGACGACATGACGCCTGCCGTGCGAGCCGATGGCGGCTACGTCATGGGCGGACCGCACATCCACTGGCAGTGGGACACCGCTGACGCAAACCCGTCCCACTTCGCCCTTGAGCTGCTGGTGGGTGGGACGAGCTCCGACTACGTGGACCTGGTCAGCGTGGCCCGGATGGAGATCGGTGTCGGGCTAGGCGAATACGGTCGGCTCGGCTTCATGCTGGGTTCCATCTATATGGACGTGGATTTTGACGAAAGCATTGCGACCGATCCCGATGAGTTCTCCCTGATCGTTGGGGGACAGATTGGCTTCCGTCTGTAGGTGAGGGTGAGTCCGGATGTCGCGGCGTGAGTCTTCAGGAATGCGAAAGAGGTCGAAAACAATGGATCTGCTGTTTTCCGTAATCCGGATAGCGTTGGCCGTCTATGTTGGACTGATGCTGTTGGTCTACTTCCGGCAGTCCGGTTACATCTACTATCCCGAAAAGGTGGTCGACCTCGACCCCTCCCACATCAATCTCGCCTTCCGTGATGTCTCTCTCAGCACGGATGACGGCGAGACCATCGCCGGATGGTATATCCCGTCCGCAGACGAAGACAATGCTCCCGTCCTGCTGTTCTGTCACGGCAACGCCGGCAACATCTCCGGCCGCCTCGGGTCGATCCAGACGTTTCACGATCTGGGACTGAACGTACTGATCATCGATTACCACGGTTACGGCCGCAGCACCGGCAATCCCACCGAGAAGGGCACCATTCTGGATGCGGAGGCCGCGTGGACGTATCTCACAGCTGAGTTGGGAATTCCTCCGGAACGCATCATCATCTTCGGCCGCTCACTGGGTGGCGGCGTAGCCGTTTCGCTGGCGGCGCAACACACGCCCGCACTACTGGTCGTGGAATCGAGCTTCACCTCCACGATGGACATGGGCCAGCGCATGTTTCCCTACTTGCCCGTACGTATCCTCTGCCGTCACCGTTACGACAATGAGACCACCATCCGTTCCGTCCAGTGCCCCGTGCTGATCGCGCACGGCCCCGACGACATCACGATCCCCTTCGCTCACGGCCAACGCCTCTATGAAGTGGCGAATGAGCCAAAAGAGTTCGTGACACTGGCGGGTGGCCACAACGAGGGCGGGATGGATAGCGACTTGGCCTACCGATCCCTATTCAAGAAGTGGGTAGACAAATACCTCCCTGTCGGGGCAGAGTGAGGTTCAGCTAGAGCGGGTGTGTTATGCTGGATCAGAGTCCATCGATCTTTTCGTTAATCGGTCTTCTCGCGCTGTCCGTGGTGTGGGGTGTTGCGGCTTTGAGCCGGGGGCGCTGGACCATGCTGGACCTGGCTCGGCCGCTGTGGGGGATTTTTCTGGCGATTGCGGTGGCCGAGTGGTTTTCCTTTGGCGTGGCGCTATGGATCCTGGCGGTTTTGAGTTTCTGCGCGCTGCGCGAATACCTGTCGCTGGTTGATATCCGCCTGCAGGATCGCTGGGGGATCCTGGTCTGCTATCTCTCCATTCCGTTCATGTTCTACCTGATCCAGATCAACTGGTACGGGTTCTTTATCGTCTCGATTCCGGTCTATGCGTTTCTCCTCATGCCGTTCTTCGTCGCGCTGGGCGGCCGTTCGGAGGGCATCGTGTTTTCCGTGGGCGCGTTGGACTTCGGCCTCTTCTTCTATGTCTTCTGCATCGGGCACCTCGCCTACTTGATGTTTTTCTCAACGCGGATTGCCATGCTGATGGTGGCGACGGTAGCCGTGGCCGGTGTCATTGCCCAGCTTCTGCAGCGACGAAACGTGATCGTGTCGCTGCTGGTGCAGATCCTTGCGTCGGTTGCGCTGTTTGCCGGACTGGCCGGATGGACCGGCATACCTGCCGTACATTGTGTGGGTGTGGGGATACTGATTCCCGTGCTTGTCTGCCTAGGGCGTTTCACCCTCAAGCAGATCGAGGGTGATCTTGGGATCCGGGCGGATCGGCTTCAGCCGGGGCGCGGCCGCCTGATCGAGGCGTTGAAGTGCTATCTCTTCACGGTTCCCATCACGTTCCACTACCTGCGCTGGTTCCTGAAATGGGGTGATGAACTGTGGTAAATGCCGTGCGCATGGCGGTTCACCTGTTCCTGGTACGCCCCCTGATGCGGCTGCTCTTCGGCGTGAATGTCGTGGGGCGGGAGAACATCGAGGGGCTCGACCGCTTTGTCATCATCGCCAACCACAACAGCCATCTCGATATCTTTCTGCTGTTCGCCGCCCTGCCTGCCGGGCAAATCACCAGGACGCACCCCGTCGCCGCGCGCGACTATTTCGAGAAGCCCAAGATTCTGTTCAAGGCCGTTCAGTTTCTCATGCAACCCGTATGGGTGACGCGCGGCGAGAGCGGGCTGGGGGCCATCAAGGAGATGCAGAAGCGGCTCGATGCCGGCCACAGCCTTATCATCTTTCCGGAAGGCACGCGTGGCGAACCTGGGAAGCTGGAGGAGTTCCACGCGGGGATCGGTCTGCTTGCCCGCAAGAACTCCGATGTGCCAGTCATACCGGTCTACCTGGAGGGGCCGGAGCGTGCCTTTCCCAGGGAAGTGGCATTTCCGCTGCCACTCTGGAACCATGTCACGGTCGGACCTCCCCAGCGTCTGCAGGGCGAGAGCCACGACATTGCCGACCGCCTGCACGACCACCTCAAGGCGTTGGCCGACGAAGAGCAGGCGCTGCGGCAACGGCGCACGGAGGGGCCGCATCGCCCTTATTGCGTGGCCGTGATCGGTATCGACGGCTCCGGCAAGAGTACAGTCTCCAAGCGACTGGCCGGCGCCTCCCAGGGCGAGAGTTGTTTCATCGGCGACAATCTCGAGCTGTTCAAAGACGGGACTCTCCGTGATGCGCAGCCGCTCGTGACCGAGCAGGTGCGCAAATGGATGAGTCGCCAGGCTAAGGCGACCAAGGATCTGGCTCACTACAAGGTCCCGAAGCTGGCCGAACTGCTGTTGCGTGACCAGCTCCTGTCCCAGGTGGAACGCTGGTACCGCCCGGACGCCATCTTCATGGATGGCGCACCGCTCCTCAACATGGCCGGATGGGCAATCCTCTATCACGAGGAGTACTTCAATGCGGATGTCTGCGCCAAGGCGCTTGATATTCTGTGTGGCAGGGATGGCGGATTGCAGAAAGACCCGATCTTCGCGCAGTTTCCCGAGCTGCGCCTGATGAGCCGGCTGAACCTGAATCACTTGCACCTGCCGGATGCGGTTATCTTCCTGGATGTGGATCCGGATGTCAGCATGACGCGCATCACGTCGCGTGGCGAGAAGGTGCAGGCGCATGAAGACGTGGCGAAATTGACCAAGCTCCAATCCGCCTATCGCCTCGTCTGCGAAGTACTTGAGTCGCGCTGCCGCGTGTGTCGATTGGAGGGGAATAAGGATTTGGAGACGCTGGTGAGCGAGGCGCACAGCTTCGTTGCGTCTCGAGAGGACTAAGGAACCGCGAAGGAACGCAAAGATCACAACAGAGGGAGAAGATTAAGGTGAAAGATTAGGGCGAAAGATCAAGGGGACTCGCCCTCTTACCCCTAATCTTTCGCCTTAATCTTTCGCCCTAATCTCTTGGTATCGTTCAAATGTTGATGCCTGGCCAAGTCTGTTTTATGAAATCGCATTCCATGGCGGGATGTCGAGGTGCTTCTCAATATCCAACAGCCAACACTCAAATCCAATTTCCAAGTGTGCGAAAAGGCGCGAATGA
>JADHWE010000020.1 GCA_016783675.1 Kiritimatiellia bacterium | reverse complement strand
GGAAATCGCACTGCCGGTCCGACACTGTTCGTTCAGTACCCCGGCCCTTGGGAAATTCTGGCGTCTTGGAATGCGTCTCGAAATGGCGGAGAAAAGGTCCCGGCGGCCTCGCGGCCGCCGTTTTCAGAAAAGTGGTGGGGGCTTCTCCATCAACTAAAGAACTTCTTTAAACTTCAACACTCGCCGACAGGCGAGCCCCCGCGCGAGTGACATGGAGATAATGGCACTCGCGCGTGAGATCTTCAAGTCAACATCCATTGACACAGCCACCCACCCTCCGGCATAGAAAAGAGAGATAGAAACCCCTGATCCCCTATTCCATAGGGAAAACCATCCAGCGATGGCAATGCAGCCCCAACTCGTTGAGTACCGTCCCGACCTACGGTCGTGACGGTACTACACTCCTTCTTCTAGATACCCCCCCATCGACGGGGGAAGGTAGAGAACCGTCCCTTTTATGAAGTGAACATGAAACATCACTGTGCGGAGTTCGTCTGCAACGAACTCCACTGCGTTCCGCCCGCGTTGCGGCATAGAGACACCAACCTGTCTCTCCCCAGCGGGTCCCCACACCTCCTTCCTGGCGTTCCCCACGAATCCCGGCTGCCGCCGCTGCCACACCAGAAGCATCCCACCCGAGGCCCTACCTTCCAACCGAACCCACCCTCGTCGACCTTCCGGTCGACGAGAGTGGTACTGCACCCCGCCGATCCCTGAGCGGTCCAACCCAACCGACCAACGATCCTACCGGATCGTTGTCGGTCTACGACCCTCGCGTGCTTCGCACGCTCGGCTACCGACACCTTTAAGCAATACGAACGCGATGAGCTCATGCTGAAGATCCTCGAGACACTTGGAGATCAGGAACAAGCCGGCATACAGGCCAAGCTCATGTTTGACCGCGGACGAACCCGTGAGACACTCGGCCGCCTGCTGGCCATCGTTGGCCAAGAAAGCAAGCCCGCAATCATTGAAGATGCCTGCAACGCAATCCGCGCACAAGATACCTTCTCATCCAGCGACACCGAATTCCTTCTTGATGTGGGCTGCCTTGAGGACGCCGAAGAACACGTCTTGCGGTTCTCCGATCAATTGAATGGCCGGCTCTACACATGCCTCCTCCCCATCGCCACAACATTGGCCAAGCGCAAGAAGGCATTGGCGGCGACCATGGTTTACCGCGCCCTTCTGGAATCCATCCTGGCGCGTGCCATCTCCAAGTACTACACCCACGGCGTCCGCTACCTGCGGAGGTTGGACCAACTAGCCGCAAAGATCGAGGATTGGCGCGGCCACCCGAACCATGCGGCCTACATGGCCCAACTCAAGGAAGACCACGGTCGGAAACGTAGTTTTTGGAGCCGTTACGAAGGGTAGAAGACCGGGTGGGCTCAGTGAGCGGAGAAACACTTCTCGAGTTCCCGCACGAGACGGTCAAGCAGTGCGTCACTGGCGAAATTCTCGTTCAAGGCATGGACAGCACGGATGGCCCGACGCAGAAAGTTGATCCGTTCGGCGAGGTCGGCGAGCATTGTCGCGACCGGCAGTTCGCCATAGTATTCGCCTCCGCACCCATGGGAGAACCCCACCACAAGCACACCGGGAAGATCGCCATGTCCGCTCTCACATCTGAGCGACGGTGGGTTGCCGGAGAACATGCTGTTCGCCAAGAGCGGCCTGAGGCGATTCATGTCCGTCTCTGCCGGGAAATAGATGTAGAAATCCGTACCCACCATGTAGCCGCGTCGCGTGCATGTGATGTTGAATCGACAGAAGCACGGTGCCCGACCATCCTCGGACCAAGGTTCTTCGTCACTTGTCACGAGAAACAGGAAGGACACGGCTGTTTCAGGCTCGCCCGCCTCATTGCGCAGCTCTGGGCCGGGACCGGGTTCGATGGTGATAGGTGGCCGTCCGTCGTCTGACGCCGCATCTACGTGCAGCTCCGTCCCTTTGAAGATCCGCTCGATCCCCGGCCAGATTTCGGTCCTGATCAACCGCTCAAGTGCCGCGTGTTCGGGATTGTCTTTACGCTTCGTCATTACGTGTCCTTCATGCTCCCATCGCTCGGTCCCGTCGGCACCATCGATCGGCGGCGATGCCGATGCTACTCAAAGTCAAGGCCCTGAACTGTCTGCTTCAACAAGTCATCGAATGAGTAGTCCGTGTTCCCCCGCCAATGCTCCATGGCGATCATCTGCCTCATCATCAGCGTTGTGCGAAACTGCTCAATCCCATCTTCATAGACATGTACCGGGAACTTCTCCACATCCGGAAGCGGCCGGCTTGCTCGCTCTCGAACGGATAACAACAGTGCCGGACCACTCGTCAGCTCCTGAACCGCCTCCTCGGGGTCAATCTCCGTGGGGTTCCGAAAAAAGTTGTCGAAATTCGGAGACAACATTTCCTTCGCTTCGAACAGTCGGTTGACAATTGCGGCATGCGTAATCCGGGCTACAGATCTCGGGATGTGCGCGTCAAAGAACGGTATCGCCTGTCCGGCACGTTCAATGGTTCGTACATCCAGCACGAACGCGTCCGTTGCTTTTCGGTAGAACGATCCGATCACGATGGGGCGCGCACGCTTTGGGATAGACGAGTATCCATTCTCGATATCCAGCTTGCGCGCCTCATCGTCGTACAGCCACACCCAACGCCCGCCGCTAAGGTCATGGTCGATACATTTCAGCTTCTTGAGTGCGTCGATCAAGCCTTGTTCGTCCGAGACTTGGTAGTAGAGCCGCACAGGCTGGACGATGCCGCCCGTTACAGATGCCTGAAGCAACCGTTCCGCGCTCGTGATGGCTTTCGATTTTCGTTTCCTCTTCTTCTTGTTCTTCTTACCCACACCCACCTCCAATCATGGAGCAGACAGTCAACCTGCTCCGCGTGCGAACGACACGGCCACATACACTCACCCTCAACAGTGTCTATGCGTCATTCTCGTCGCCATGCATATCGTGTATCACCTTCAAGAAGGAGTGCACGCAAAGCAGCGTCAACACGTGGTTCTCGGAAGGTGGCTCGGACGACTGGGCCGCCATAAGAAGGCCTTGCGCCCCGGTCTTGCCTTCACTGTCTTTGCCGCGCAGTTTTCGTCGGTAGGCATGGACCTCATCCACCAGTCGATCCAGCCTTGGCTTCGTGAAGATCTCTCCAGCCATTTCGCCACAGGTCGCGTAGATGATATCGAAAAGCCTTTGCTGAAGTTCTTCGTCCGGTTTCCCGCTCTCATTTACGCTATCCAGGACCTCAGGATGCTCCCCGATACGCTGTTCGAAAGCCGGGAGCCATGGCTCCATCTCTTCCGGCGTAAGCAGCAGATGACGTGCGTCCTCGCGTTGCAGCAGTTTGATGGCCGCATCCTCCGAGGCACGGCACTGGGCCTCGGACAGGGCTTTCAGGTCCGGATGCGCATTCAGGAACTGCTCCAGTTCTTCGCTCGCGCCCTTCTTTGTCATCATCTCCTGAACAAGGGATTCAACGCCCTCGATGCCGCGACGGCGGATGTCTTCAGGATCAACCCCAAGTTTGCGAAACATCTTGAGTTGCTCACGGTCGCGCTGGTCTTCCCATTCGCCCATGCCATGCATGAACATGCACATCAGGAAAGGGCCGGTTATCTCTATGCCTTCTTCAGACGGTTCGACCATAAGCATGGCGCTGTGTTCGACAATCAAGGCGTCGAGATGTCGGCCTGCGGCAACGTACTCCGGCAAAAGCTGCATCAATTCTTGGGCCCGGATCTTCCGCTGCTCATCATCAACGAGAAACGCAATCGTCTTCTGCATGTTCTCGAAGTGCAAGTCACCGGCAGCCCCAAATGGAGGATACCCCACGCTTTCGAATGCCCTCTGTAGGTCACTCGCACTGAAGCGCATCGCCTCGAAGGGCGCCTCGGCAAACACCTTCTCAGCGCGCTTCAGGAACTTGCCGGTGTTCCTGGTCAGGCGCTCGAACTTCTTGCGGTACTTCTCGAGCGCTTCATGTGCGGCCTCGATCTCGGGCTTCTGTGCCTCGAACTCCGTGAAGGCCCTGATTTGCTTGAAAATGTCAGCGTTCTCCTTGCGCAGCTTCCGTGGAAGCTGTTCCTCAAGCTGGTCCCAGTAATCCGGTGACATAACACCCGGCGGTTTAGATAGGACGGGGGGAGTTGTCGATCCAGCGTTCGACAGATCCGCCTTGGGCGCAACGATTGCGTCAGATAACGCAGCCCCGCCATCGGCTGTGCCAAGGCAGCAACGCTTGTACTTCTTCCCGCTACCACACAAACATGGATCGTTACGTCCCAGCTTCATCGCATGTCACCAATCGGTCTACTGAATCTGTGAAATGGAGGTCGAGCAGATGAAACCAGAAAGGCAGCCCCGATAGCCGTCTTCTGCTTCTCTCCCTGGATCTCCCAGTCCGTGTAGATCAGCCGTGCAACCTGCTCGGGTGACAGGCCACCAAGCTCGTCTTGGGGGGCTGTGTTGTAGGCATCTCTCCTCTGCTGTAAAGACTGGTTGAGATCTTCCAGACTCTGAAACGTCGGATGGCCTTCATCTTGCGGTTGGTCCCTAAACATGATCATGGAGATCTCGCTGCCACTTAAGTTTCTCTATGGCTTATTTCCAGGGCGCGCATCCCCTCTTTGGTGATACGGTACTTCTGAAGGCTACTGCTGGGCTTGTTCGGAATTGTAAATTCGGCGAAACCGCGTTCCAGTACTGGATGCAGATAGTTCTGGCGGAACGTCGGGCGATGTCGAATGCTCAAGCTCTCTCGCAATTCTCCAGAAGACTTCGGGCCGTCAACAAGGCAAGTCAGGACCATCAGGACTGGGTCGCTTAACTGGGTCGGCGACTGGGTCGGCGACTGGATCGATGGCTCTTCCCCTAAGGGAGTGGCGGTTGCTGCCTTCGAGAAGATTACGGTGAAGCCGCCGCCTTGGTTTTCGATCTTCGGCAGCGGAAGACCGGCTTCCTTGCAAGCGTTGTCTATGCGTCCGATGCCACTGCCGTAGCGCTCTATGATTTCAAGATCGTAGAAGATCTGGGCTATCAGCTTGTTGCGGGGATGAGATGAGTATGTTCCTTTGCGCAACTGCTCAAAGCTGAGATCGTAGGCCAGTACACCGGGGTTCCAGATACGGATACTGTCGTCAAACACCTTGATCTGAATGTCTGACGAACTGGCGTAATCGCGGTGACAGATGGCGTTGGTTACGGCCTCGCGCAGAGCATCCAACGGGTAATCCCATATCGTATCGCGTTGCGGCTTCTCGCCGGTGATCTCGAAACGCACGTTGATGTGTTTCTGTATGAAATCCATCGTTTCGTTAATCTGATACAGTGCGCTGCCTTCGATAAGCCGGTCGTCCATGATGTGAATCTTCTCCCGGAAGCGACCACAGTGCACGGTAGCCTGGATCAGTGGCGACTGAGGCCTCTTGCCAAATAGGAGAATCGCGGCCCAAGTGGCTTGGTCACCATTCACCAATTCCAGTTTGCGGAGCACCTCAACAGGATCTGAGTTAGCTGCATAGCGCTTGCGACCGGTACGCGTCGATAGGTCGATGTAAGCGGCAACAGCCTCAAGGTCAATATCAGCAACAGTCTTGCCTGTCGCCGGTAAGGCATCCCAGCTTGTGCCAGTCGAACGCATGTGCATCTGAGCAATCTCTGCCGGGGGCATCTGGCTATTGGCATTGCCGACACGACGGTAGCACCGCCCACGTGTAGAGACCGGCTTCAATGGATACTCGGAAACGGTAATGACACAGACCGTTTCTCCGTTAAGATCAAGGAGATTGACTTCAGGAACGACGGTTGGCTCAGTCGCACTGGCAATCCGGTTCAGGATTGTGGCTGTGGTCTCACGGCCGAAAGTTGTGCCGACAGTAGCACCGTTGTTATCCACGCCCAAGACGAGGCTTCCGCCTTCCGAGTTGGCGAAAGCCACAACGGTCTCAATGGCTTCGTTTTGAAAAGTGCTCTTGAACTCAACGCACTCGCCTTCACCTTGCCGAATCAGCTCTTGTAGTTTGCCCTGCTTCATATTGCACCTGTCCTGAGAAAACTGCCAAATCACGCCAACATTTACAAGATGAAGGAGTATGCGGTTTACTCCTCCGAATCCCACATCTCGCGGTAGGCAAGCACGTACTCAGCGGTTGCGACGGGGTCGATGTCCCAGTAGTACCGGCAGAGGCGTCGGAAGAGTGGCAGGCAGGCATCAGAACCGGTGAAACCCAGTAGGCCGTCGAGGGTCCGCTCGATTTCGTGTACGTCGCGGCGGCTGGATCGGATGATATCATTAACGGTGGGCTGGTACTCATCCCGGGCCCGTTCGTGGAGCCGGTTAATCTCCTTTGCCAACTCGAGGATCGGGACTGAATCCGCGTCACCATCGACATTCTGTTGCGCTGCATCCCGCTCTTGCTTGCTCATCGGCCCCTCACGACATTAGATCCAGTCCATTCGTGATCTCGTCCGCACGGTCAAGCGGGACAATGATCCAGAGGAAGTAATCGACGGGCGACTCCATCGAACGAAACCCCACCTCGAGATTGGGGCCACCCATTGAGATCATCAGCCGCCGGTGGATGACATTCATTAGTGCACCTTCAACGAAGTGTCCCATGGCCACCTCGAGTGGTACTGCACCCCGCCGATCCCTGAGCGGTCCAACCCAACCGACCAACGATCCTACCGGATCGTTGTCGGTCTACGACCCTCGCGTGCTTCGCACGCTCGGCCAGGGGGCGGGTCCGCTGGTTTTGCAGCGGCGCGGCGGCGCGCGCGGGGGAGCGCCTGCAAAACAAGGCGGGGGAAGTTTCCCCCGACCCCTCTTATTGCGCGCGCGAAGCCTGCCGCCGCCGTAATCCACCGCAGAGCGTCATCACCATGTCCATCGCTGTTCACACAGTCAAACCGTCTCTGAAGGCGGCAGGCGTCCAGAGCCCCGCCGTCCGCTTCGCTTCCGTCGGCCGCGCGGTCTGCGCAGGCTTGACCCGTCGCTGGGGTCGGCCCAGTCCACGGACAATCCGTTCCCTTACGCCTCCGTGGAAGCGCTTCCGCTTTGCTCATGAGCAGTGCAGAGCACTGCTGCCACACTGATTCAGGAGATCGCCCCGTGTGGCGACGCCAACACTATGCAAGCGGGTCAGGTTATGCACCGAACCGCCGTGAGGACAGACACCGGTTGCGCCTCGCGAGCCGCGTCAGCGGCGAGGCTTGGCCGCCGCAGGCGGCATGCAAAGAGCGTTGCGTCACCAGCCACGTAGCGGAACGTCGTGCGCGTCGACCGCAATGATCATGACGGAACGAATGTGACGGCGTGATCATTGCCGACGCGCTACGACGTGGAGCGGTGGATCTCGCCAACCAGCTAGCGCTTGGCGCGGGACGTGCCCGGTCCCGCCGTCAGGCGGGATCGGAAGCAGCACGGCCCGTGCAAAGCGCGGTGGCTGCGGGATGAGCGTAGGTCCGGCGCAGCCGGACCGGAGCGGCGGCATCGATCTGATGTCAGACGACAACTATGGGGTCCGTGATGCGGTGATCGAATGTGCAGACCAATACCTCTCCCCTGGCGACCTTAACGCCTTGGTTGATCATATGTGGGAGCGAACCGAGAAGGCCCCGGACGAATACCGAGGTCGCAACTGGCTCTTCGCGATTGAATCCATAGCCCGACAGATCAAAGACCCCGCCCTTTTCGAGAAGGCACGCCGCCGCTCTTGGGGCGAGTTATCCGTAGCTGCGTTTCTGGACATTGCGCAAGTCCATTTTGACGCCGGTGACCCGCAAAGCGCGCTGGAGTGGTTACAGAAGGCCAAGGCTGACGGTCTCCACAACCCATTGTTTGTCCGCGCATTGCGAAGCGAAGTGCGCAAATGCGTTGGCCGCGTCGTATCTGAAGACTTCGCCCACGGAACCGCTTGAATCATCGCACTGCTCCATGATGGCTCCATCAGCCTTGAAGAATGAAGCCGCGAGCTCAACGCCGTTACGTGCCTCTTGAACCCCGTCCCTGAGGCCATCCAACAGAGCGGAAAGCTCATAGGCGAAATCCGAAGCGCCGCGCCAATCCACAAAACGGCGACGGCGACGTATACCCGCAAGCTGTGACGTGAAGCGGCTGGCTGCCTCGTCCGGCGTTGCGATCAGTCGCTCCACCGTGGCGTGTGCCACCTCGCTGCGGACCGCGAGATCGAGCAGTGCTTCGGCGAGTTCCGCGGCGGGTACGTCTGCCAAACGCTGCTTCTTCAGATCCCACTGATCATTGGTCGATATGGTCAACTACAACTCCTCGATCCTGCGCATCATGGCTGGGCGGCGTGAGTAGGTTTTCCGGAATGCAGCCAATTTCTGTTGAAAGTCGACACTTCGCTCGCCTTGCTCGTATGCGTCGTGTAGTTCCTTCAATTGCGCCGCGACGTTGTCATAGGCCGACGCAATCTTCTCGCCCATGAGTGGATCCAATCCGGACCAGATCGCATCTGCCCGCTTCAAAACGCCTTCCAGATGGCGCTTGCGCGCCGCGGCTGCACGCCTGCGCTCGGCGGCGGCCGCCTTTGCCTGCCTCTTGAGTCTCGCCTCGCGGACAGCGACGACTTTGGTCGCAAAGTCAACGCAGCTCAGCGCCTCGCCAACCGGTGTCTCTATCTCGGGGTACGTCAAGCGGTTCAATTCCGACATGACTCTGGCCCCATCTCCATCGGCCACGCGTACAAGCAGCGCCTTTATATCAGCAATCGCCACGCATCAATTCCTCGCGGATGCCGGACAGGCGGCCGAGGATTCCCTCCCCCTCGGTCCACCCCCATCCGCCTTCTTCGTGCCGCTCCCACCATACAATGGTACGGCTGCCGTTGCTGCCCGTAGTAAGGGTGTCTTCGTGCTGCTCGTGCCCGTGCACGTACGGCTCGATGGTCTCCGGATCCAGAACGCCTTCGGGGAACGACAGCGCGAAGCGCACCGATCCCCAGTTGGCGATGTAGAAGTGGGCGTCGTAGTGCTGAAGCAACCTCTCGACGCTGCCGCCGAAATCGCCGAAATTGTACTCGTTGCGCCAGTGGACTCGCGAAACCTCCGCGCGGCTTGAGCAGCCTTCGGCATATCGCAAGCCCTCATCTGAGATGGGGCCATCAAGGGCAACGAACTCGTAGTATTGATATTCGCTCATAGGCTTTCATGCACCAACGCTTACCAGAGCGCGCTGAACTCGCCCGAAATACGCACTAGCCTAGAATCCTTCCGGTTCGTCATCCGGAGGGTGACGTTCCAGAATGGCCGCCAGAGGGTCCGCCGCGTGCCGGATTGCATCATCGGGCATGAACAACTTCCGCAGCGGAGAGTTGGTTGGTGGCGCTTGACCCGCAGCGGACCGTTTCTGCTCGTCTTGATACTCGCGCCACCGTGCAAGGTCGCTCCGCAGGGCATGGTAGTTACGGCGCCACGTCGAGGCCTCCCGCTGCATCTGGTCCACCCACTCGATCAGATCGAGGCGATCCACCGCCGCCAGCTTTCGCTCCGCTTCCTCTCGCTTCCACTCGACCGCAACGAGAATCGAATGCCAGATCACTACATAGAGCTGGGGCGCGGCTTCCATGTCGGCATTGTGGCAGGCGGAGCACCAGGAGGTTTCAAGCAAGATGCCGGTGAGGACGGAGCAATCCGGAACGATCATACCAACGCGATAGGTGTCCAGCGTTTCACCAAAATGATGCGTTTGCAGTGTTGATTCCTCATGGCCGCATGCCGGACAGACAAGCGGCTCCGCGAGTTTTATGGTATCGAACATGCCCATGATGCGCCTCCCATTGACAGCAGCATCTTCGATCACAGGGCTTTGCGCAAGACAAAGCAATAATGCCCGTCGTGATGGAACCGCCAGAAGTGGGCGCGCCAGCCATCGGGGCCGCGGCCACTTCGGCCTCGAGTTCTGCCACTCTTTCTGATTCACTTTTCTGCCAAACACAGAGGGGAGCGAGTCTATGCCGCCGGACGGGTTCAAATGCAAACAGTGTGGGCATTGCTGTCTCAATCTCAATGCGTTTGCCACGTGTGCGTCGGAGGACGATGTTCGGCGCTGGGAGGCGGCGGGGCGCGACGATATCCTTGCATGGGTCGTGCCTGTGGCGCTTGGTAATGTCGTTTTCGCGTATGACATCTGGATGGACCCTGAAACGGGCGAGGATATTGACCGCTGTCCGTGGCTCAAGAAGCTGCCGGGCACTGAGAGGTATGTCTGTGGCATTGATGATGTAAAGCCTGATACCTGCAGGGACTACCCGGTGTCGCGGGAGCATGCCGAGAGAACGGGTTGCCCCGGCTTCGCATAGATGCTGTCGTGCGGAGCGCCCGAGTTCACGAGGGGAGTGAGAGCGCACAATGGATGCCAACAGGACAACAGGCCTGAGAGGGCGCGTCATTCGTGCCGCGGAGTATGTGCTGGAAGTGAAGGGATATGTCTCCCCTATCGAGCTGCTCAAGCAGATGGGGTTCCTGGCGCCATCACATGTGCGTATGTGGGAGAAGGGCGTGCATGCCTGCCTCTATCCGCATATTCAAGCCGGCGAGAAGAAGCTGGCGGGGTCCCTCTCTATATTCGATGAGTGGGCGCGGGAGCAGGGCCTGATCCCTGTCCAGGCCACATTACGGGCCTCCGGTCGCGACCAGTCACATGAACTGCGAGTCACGGCTGATGCCAACCCCGAAATGGAGGCGTTCTTCCGGACCTGCTATGCGCCGGCCGACATCACGCCTCGCAAGTTGGATGCACTCACGAAGAAGCTGAACAAGCCACCGGATTTGGTTGTATTTATGACAGTCAGTGAATCTGCTGCCTGTCAGGAATGCGGCGCTGATGTACCGCGGGGAGCCTTCCTGTTCCAGGAGAAGAATGAAGTCACGTGCCTGCAATGCGCCGATCTGGACCACCTTGAGTTCCTTCCAAGCGGGGACGCAGCGATGTCCCGGCGCGCCAGGAAACGCAGTCCGCTGTCAGCCGTCGTGGTGCAGTTCAATCGTCGCGCCAAGCGCTATGAGCGACGCGGAATTCTCGTCACATCCCAGGCCATAGAGCAGGCCGAGAAGGAGTGCCTGTCGGATGCGGATCAGCGGGCGGCACAGCGGGCGCGTGGTGCCGTGCAACGTAAACGCGAGGACAAGAAGCTGGTGGCGGAGATGGCGGAGACCATTTGCGCGCAGTATCCGGACTGTCCATCCCGGGAAGCCCGCCACATTGCATCGCACACGGCCCGGCGCGGCAGTGGTCGGGTGGGACGATCGGCGGCCGGCCGGCAGCTCCGCGAGGACGCGGTCCGCCTCGCCGTCGTGGCCCACATTCGGCATGAGCACACGCCATATGACGAGTTGCTGATGACGGGGGTAGCCAGGGAGGACGCGCGCCGCCAGATCGCCTCGCGAATTGATGACGTGCTGACGAAATGGATGAGCCGATAGCGGTTGCCTTGTCAGTGGGGATGAATCGATCGAAGTGAGTCGGGTAAGTGTATCCGGGTAAGGGTGGCGAGAAAGTGTCCGAAGGAAGTGTAAGAAGGAGTGCGAAGCGGATAGTTGTGGAAGCCTTCTGTGATTCCGTTGTTCCTGGTGAAGCGGCACATGGAGGATCAACACCGCTGGCCGGGGCAGCCTGTACTTGATTGTGTTGAGAGCCGAGTCTATTCTGTTTTCTATGTCTCACACACAGAACTGCAGTGCTCATCTGACAGGGCGGCGACACTTGCGGGGTGACTGCTGTGAGCGGCGAGCCGAGGTGCTGGTGTCCAGGCGAATGCGCTGGCGCCACCGGTCGGCGGAAAGGACCACACGCTTATGAGAGCACTCACTTGTCCAGGATGCGGTACTGAAATGATCAAGGTGCCGGACCCAGACATCATTGTTGACAGGTGCCCCGCTTGCCACGGCGTGTTTCTCGATCGCGGGGAGCTTGAGGCCGTTGCCACCGGGGCCGCGGGTCCGATTGAGTATGGGCCGGTGGATGTCCCGTTCTATTTGGACCGCTTTCCGGGGCGAAAATGCCCCCAATGCACTGCCCAGGGCATGGAGAAAGTCACCTTGTTGCGGCTGCCGGATCTCATATTTGACCGTTGTCCGAAGTGCAAGGGCTTCTATCTCGACCGTGGCGAATGCGAAGCGATGAACGAGGCACTGCGGCAGCGGGCTCCGAATCAGGCTGCGCAGGAATTCCGCGGCCACATAGGTGACCGTTTGGTTAGGGTGGATCGGGTGGATCATACGGAGAGAGAGCCCCTGACGGGGGACGCCGGCCCCATCCTCATGTCGTGCCATGTGCGTGTGAGTGTCTACTTCCGGCACCCGCTTGCGGCAGACGTTCGAATTCTACAGAACAGCTGGACGACGCTGCTGGCGCGCCTTTTTGGCCTCGTCTCTGGACAGAGAATCACGACCGGTAATGACGCGTTCGACCACGCCTTCACGGTGCACGCCCCTGATGATAAGCAACGCGTCCTGGACTTGCTGCCACAACCTTTTGTTGAGGGCATGATCGCCCTGGCCGGTGACAAACCTGACATCTTCGGCAAGCCGGGCGACCTATCCCTGTCTCGCACGGCCATCAGCTACTGTGAGGGTCCTTATCTGCCGGAAGAGCTGGTGGGAACGGTGGATAAGAGCCAGCCCATCACGGAGCGGCTGCTCAGACTCGCCGATAGTGTCGATGTCGATGGAGAGTGAACGGATGGAGTGAATGGACCGAGAACTGATGGATAGCGAGTTTGATTTTGAATCACTGGTCACTTTGTGCCGGACGACACATGAGGAAATGCAGGGACGTGCATCGCGTGCCGTGGACACGAGTCTGGCCGCGCGGAACTGGCTGTTCGGGTGGTATATCGTCGAGTATGAGCAGAAGGGGGCCGACCGTGCGGGATATGGCACGGCATTGCTGGAGAGACTCTCCAAGGAACTCGGAAAGGGATTCTCTGTACGATCACTTCGTCAGTTCCGCTCGTTCTACTTGAGCTACAAGACAATCCGGCAGACAGTGTCTGCCGAATTGTTGTCGAGCGCTAATGAGTTAAG
Source organism: Kiritimatiellia bacterium (assembly GCA_016783675.1). Classification (GTDB taxonomy): domain Bacteria; phylum Verrucomicrobiota; class Kiritimatiellia; order UBA8416; family JABMPJ01; genus JABMPJ01. The sequence continues at coordinate 23,144 of JADHWE010000020.1, read as the reverse complement.
TGACAGCGTTTTACAGATTCGGCAGACACTGTCTGCCGAATTGGCCAAAGGGCTCTGCTTGGGCTGGTCCCACTATGTGGCCCTCCTGATGATCGACAGCGTTGAGGAACGCCGATTCTACGAGATTGAGGCGGCACAGAATGGCTGGGCTGTGCGTGAACTTCAGAGGCAGATCGCCAGTTCCCTCTACGAACGGCTTGCCCTCAGCCGGGACGAAGATGAGATCAGGCGTCTTGCGAAGGAAGGGCAGGTCGTGGAGAAAGCCGCGGATCTGATCAAGAATCCCTTGGTACTGGAGTTCCTCGAACTCGAAGAGAAGCCAGCCTATTCGGAACACGAGATCGAAACGGCAATCATTGACAAGATCGAGAACTTTCTGCTGGAACTTGGCAAGGGCTTCCTTTTCGAGGCACGCCAGAAGCGCTTCAGTTTCGACAACGACCACTTCTTCGTGGACCTGGTGTTCTACAATCGTCTTCTGCGCTGCTACGTGTTGATCGACCTCAAACGCGACAAGCTCACGCATCAGGATCTGGGTCAGATGCAGATGTACGTCAACTACTTCGACCGCTACGTCAAGACCGACGATGAACTGCCTGCGATCGGCATTGTCCTCTGTCATCGCAAGAGCGAGGCACTCGTGGAGTTGACGCTACCCGATGATGCCAACATCTTCGCATCGAAATACCAGCTCTACTTGCCATCTAAGGACGAACTTAAACACCAGCTCGAACTCGCACAGGCAAGCGTTGACGCCCGCACGGAACAGTGAGTTGCCCTAAAGCATGATGAATTTCACCGCCATTGATTTTGAGACGGCCACGGGCAAGCGTAGCAGCGCTTGTGCGGTGGGGATTGTCAGGGTCGAGAATGGGGAGATCTCTGATACGTTCTGCTCTTTGATCCGGCCGCCGAACAATGAGTATTTCGGCATGAATATCTCTGTGCACGGCATTCATCCGCAGGACACGGTCTCGGCACCAACCTTCAGGGATCTCTATCCCGAGATTCGAGCTCGGCTTGAGGGCAGTACGCTGGTGGCACACAACGAGGTCTTCGACCGCAGTGTCCTCAGACGAACCATGGAGCACTACGAGCTCAACTACCACGAGCTGAGGCTGGCGGAGCGATGGGAATGCACGATGCGCATCTATAAGTCCAAAGGCTTTGTGCCCTACCGACTGAATGCCTGCTGCGAACGGCTCGGTATTCCGCTGCAGCATCACGAAGCGCTCTCCGACGCGATCGGCTGCGCTCGCCTCTACCTGCACCATCGGGGAGCGTGTGGGGAGGTGAGGTATTCATGAATCGAGCCCTCCTTAGAATCCCACGCCTTATGGTCGCTTTCGTGGCGATATGGATGGTGTGTGTTCTCCCCGCGCAGGCGCTCAACATTGTCGACCACTATAGTCCGCTGAACCGACAGCGGGCGCAGCGGGCACGGACAGACTATCTCATTCTGCACACGACCGAGGGCCCCGGAAAGGGGTCATTGGGCAAGGTGCACCGTCTGGGCGAGTGTCACTACTTTGTCGACGAGATTGGCAAGGTCTTCCGTATCATCGACCGCCGCAAGGTCGCCTTGCATGCCGGACGCAGCATGTGGAACGGGCGCACCAACATGGATAACAGCGCCATCGGCATCGAGGTGGCCGGCTACCACAACCGGGGCATCACGGCGGCACAGTATAGTGCCGTGAAGGAACTTGTCGCCGAGCTGCAGGGCATCTACAAGATCCCGGACGAACGTGTCCTCACCCATTCGATGATTGCCTACGGGGCGCCCAACCGGTGGCACAAGCGATCGCACCGCGGTCGCAAGCGGTGCGGCATGCTCTTCGCCAAATGGTCGGTACGACAGAAGCTGGGTCTCACCAAACAGCCGAAGTACGATCCCGACATCAAGTCCGGACGGCTCGTCAACGCGGATCCCTACCTGGCCAAAGTGCTGTACGGATCGGCCTCGGAGCAAGACAAAGCGGCCCAGTGGTATGCCGCCGGCGACGCCAACATCATCTCTCCCACACGCTCGGCCTGGGATATTGCGCGCGACAAGTACAGGAGCGCCGAGGTCACCTACGTCTTCCCCTGTGGCAAACAGGCCAAGGGCAATACGATCAAGGACTGGAAGGCGATCCCGCCGGGCACCAGGGTGCTTCTCGCGCCTCGCCCCAAGCCGACCAAGAGCTAGCCCAATCATCCCGCTTCAGGGGGAAGATTAAGGTGAAAGATCAGGGCGGAAGATTAAGGTAGGCCGTGTGCCCCCCTAATCTGTTCGCCTCAATCTTTCGCCTTAATCTGAGGTCGCCCGGCTCGCTGGGACAGCTCGCCCTACCACCCCTTTTCGGACGGGGTCTAGTCGGCGAATGCGGCCACGATCTCACCGTAGTAGATGCGGTGGTAGTCGTCGGCGGGATAGTTTTTCTGAATACTCGCATCTACGAATCCGGCTGGGTCCATATCCTGGTAGTAGATGGTCCGGCATTCGAGGATCAGGTCGGCCTCTTTGTACGAGGGAGCGGGCACCTTGCTGGACTCGGTTAGGGTGAGCCCGGTCAGGGCAAGCTTATCCCCATCCCGTCCGGAGGTGGTCCCCATCGTCTGCAGATCCTTGCGGTGTGCTTCAGGGAAAGCGCAGAGGGTGAAGGAGTCCATCTTATCCATGTAGCCGCGCGTATGGCGCTGCGGTCGCACGACGACCTGCGCGAAGGGCTTGGCCCACATGCACCCGACACTCCCCCAGGCCACGGTCATCATGTTGCAGTCGTCGCGGGTACCGGCGGTCAGCAACAGCCAGCGTTTCATCCACAGGTCCACGACATCAAGGGATAGCTTCTTTACATCAATCTCGGTCATTGTTTGTTCTCCTTTCAGGTCACTTTCATGGCTTCTTGTCTCCGGCGGTCAGGCGCTGGATGGTGGCGCTGCCTTTTCGCTGGGTGGCGCGGGCGTATTTCACTTTGGGGATGCCGAAGAGCATGGCGTAGTAGGTATGATCGTCGGGCAGGTCAAACAGGGACTTCAGTTCGGGCACACTTTCGAGCACCATTTGCAGCATACCACACCAGGTGGTGCCGAGGCCGGCAGCGGTGGCGAGCATCTCGAAGGTCGATAGCGCAATGACAACATCTTCGTTGGGACAGAGCGCATCCGGTCCAGCGGAGACGAGCAGCAGGTGGGGCGCGCCGCGGAAGACAAGATCGGCCCGGTATTTGAAGAAGGCGGGAACGGCCGCGTGCAGGTAGGCTAGCTCCTCGGGAACGGACCCGGCCTCGATGGCAGATTGCAGGGCTTCCATGACGCGCTGGCGGATTGACTTCATCTCATCGCGATCATCGATCACGGCGAAGGTAAGCGCGCGCCGGTTCGCACCGGTCGGCGCGTGAGCCGTCGCGTCGAGCAGCCGCTGGATGGTCTCCGGCGACACGTTCTCCGGCTTGTAGCGCCGCGTCGTCCGTCGCCCGCAGACCAACTGCTCCATGGCATCCAGCGTCGGCAATGCGGAGGGATCGAGCACCAGGCTATCGCCCGGCTGCTTGCCCAGGATCGAGATGGCGCCGGTCGGACAGATCGCCAGGCAGTGCTGGCAGCGGATGCAGTTCTGTTCGGCTTCAGGCGTCAACGACGGGATGCCGTCGTCCGAAAGCGCAATGACCCGCGAAGGACAATCGCGAGCACATTCCTTGCAGTGCGTACACAGTGATTCATCAACATGAAACTCCAACATGGTCACGCTCCCCTGGGTTGCCTGTCGCGGCCCCTCTACACCGAGCGATCCAACAGGCACGATCAGAATAGAGAGAAGCGTAGTGGATCTGCCAGCGGATGTGAAGGGCGGAGGGGGGAGGATCTTCCGCCCAACCATTGTTCAGCTCCCCTTCATCGGCTATGCTATCTTCTCATGCGTATTGGTCACACAAGCGTACTCGCCATCACAGCCCTGCTCCTGGTCCTTCCATGCGAGGGGGCCGGGCCGGGCGATGGCAATGACGGGGTGCTCAACGGCCCTCTTAAGACGGGTGGTCATCGGGCCGAGCACGAAGGCGACAAGGCGTCGCTTGAGCTCGCGATCAGAGACTTGATCGAGGTGCATGGTGACAGCTATCCGCAGGGCCCGGCTTTCCTGGCCCGGCTTGAGACCATCGAGAACCGCAAGGCCAAGGGATTCGAGCAGCTGAAGCGCGAAGCCCTCATGGCCAATCCCCTTCTCACTTTCGACAAGGTCCTCCTCGTGCGTTCCCGGGCCGGTGAACGTTTCGCCCGTAACTGGGAGTCCCGCGTATCCCTGCCGCCCGAATTCAGCCGGTCACAGGAGGGCGTCGCGCAGCCCAACTACCACGATGAACTGGTGATCCTCTCCCTGCGTGACGGATCCGTCACGCCGCTCTACCAGCCCACCGGCACATTCATCGGCGACGTCGACCTCCACTGCGACGGCAATCGACTGCTCTTCACGTCGCACCGCGACATGAAGACGCTGGCCAATGCGCCGGGACACGGCAAGGGCTTTGCCGTCTTTGAGTTGCGCTTTGATCCCGTCACCGGGGGCCTCCAGGGCGACCCGCGCATCGTCTCTCCCGATATGGGCCGGGATGTCGATTGCTTCGATGCCTGTTACCTCCCCGACGGCCGCATCATCTTCGCCTCCACCGCCTCGTACCAGGGCGTGCCGTGTGTGGGCGGCGGCAGCTACGTGGCCAACCTCTACCGTATGAACAGCGACGGGACCGGCATCCAGCGTCTCACCTTCGACCAGGAGTCCGACTGGCATCCCGCCGTCATGCAGAACGGTCGCGTCATGTTCACGCGCTGGGAGTATGCCGACCTGCCTCACTACTTCAGCCGCATTCTCATGACCATGAATCCTGACGGCACCAACCAGAAGGCCTTCTACGGCAGCAACTCCTACTGGCCCAACAGTATCTTCGGCGCCCGCCAGGTACCGGGCCACCCCAGCATGTTCATCGCGACCGTCACCGGACATCACGACGTGTCCAAGCACGGTCCCCTCGTTCTGTTCGACGCCGCCAGGGGGCGCCACGAAGCCGACGGGGCTGTCCAGGTGCTCACGGCCCGCGGCAAACCGGTCGCACCGATCGTGGAGGATGGGCTCAGTCGTCACTACCGCCCTCATTTCACCCAGCCCTATCCGCTCAGCGAGACGCAGTTCCTGGCCATACGGGACGGCGCCCTCTACCTGGTCGATACCTTCGACAACATGCTCTGTCTCAAGCCCCGTGACGGAGGGGCGCGCTACTACGAGCCCATTCCGCTGCGCGCGTCGGAACGGCCCTACGTGCTTCCCGACCGCATCAACCCGGAAAGCAAGGAGGCCACCGTCCTGATCAATGACGTCCATGTCGGCCCCGGGCTGCGCGGGGTCCCACGCGGAACCGTTAAGCGACTGCGGATCTACCGCTACGAGTTTGCCCCACGCCACGCGGGCGGCCACTACGCGCTCGGCATGGAAGCCTGCTGGGATGCACGCCAGGTGCTCGGCACCGCGCCTGTTGAATCGGACGGCTCCGCCTTTTTCACCGTGCCCGCCAATACGCCCTTTGGCATCCAGCCTCTCGATGCGCAGGGGCGCGCGCTCCAGCTCATGCGGAGCTGGACCGTCGCCATGCCCGGCGAGCGTCTCTCCTGCATCGGGTGCCACGAGAGTCAGAACATGACGCCTATGCTCAAACGCTGCCAGGCCGCCCTGCGGCCACCCAGCAAGCTGGAGCCCTTCCACGGCCCCGCGCGCGGATTCGGTTTCAAGCGCGAGGTCCAGCCGGTTCTCGACCGCTACTGCGTCGGGTGCCACGACGGATCCAAGCAGCGCAACATCCCGGATCTTACCGCCGCCAGGGCCTACGCCGCTCTGCACCCCTATGTCCGCCGCAACGGCCCCGAAGGTGACGCCCACCTGTTGACCCCTCTCGAATTTCATGCCGGCACCAGCGAACTCTTCCAGATGCTCGAAAAGGGGCACCACAACGTTCAACTCGACCAGGAAGCATGGGACCGTCTCACCACCTGGGCCGACCTCAACGCGCCTCTGCATGCCACCTGGTCCGAGGCGCGCGCCCGTCCGGCACTGCTCGAACGTCGCCTGGAGCTGCGCGCACGTTATGCCAACGTTGACTTCAATCCTGAGACCATCCTGACGAACCAGACCATGGACACAACCTTCGTGATGCCCCGGCCGCTTACCAATGTGGTGGTTGCCCCCGAACCGCCCGTGGTAGAGAGCGTGACCGGCGCGACCAACACACTCGCGCTCGGACGTGACGTCGCCATGACACTGGTCACCATCCCGGCCGGATCATTCTCCATGGGGAGCAACAGTGAGACGCCGGTCGAACAACCGGTCACGCGCGTCACGATCGATACCCCCTTCCAGATGGGCGTCACCGAAGTGACCCTGCGCCAATACCGCCAGTTCGACCCCGACCACCTCAACGGCGTCTACGACATGCACTACAAGGACCAGGTCCATCGCGGCTACTACATGAACGACATGGACTTCCCCGTCATCCGTGTTTCGTGGCACCAGGCGCAGGCCTTCTGCCAATGGCTATCCCGCAAGACCGGCAAGACCGTCGCCCTCCCCTCCGAAGCCGAATGGGAGTGGGCGTGCCGGGCCGGAACCACGACCCCGCTCTCGTTCGGCACGCTGGACAGCAATTTCTCTGTACATGCCAACCTGGCCGACGCCACCATCAAGCAAATGGCGGTGAGAGGGGTGAACCCCCAGCCCATCCAGAATCCGCCCGCTTCGTGGGATTACGAACTCAGGGATCCCCGCTCCAACGATGGTGTGCTGCACCTGGCTGAAGTGGGGCGTTACACCCCCAACGCCTGGGGGCTCTGCGACATGCACGGCAACGCCGCTGAGTGGACCCAGTCCGACTACCGGCCCTATCCCTACGTCCCCACAGACGGTCGCAACAACGGCAGTCTCTCGAAGAAGACCGTTCGCGGCGGCTCGTGGCACGACCGCCCCTTCCGCGCCACATCTTCCTACCGGCTTGGATTCCCCCCCTGGCAACAGGTCTACCACACCGGCTTCCGGGTTGTCGTCAGATGACCAACCCCACGAAACGTGTCGCGAATGGGGTGTCGGGTCTCGAAAGAAGGGATTGAGTGGATAACTACCGGGCAATTCTCAAACAGTTGGCGGTGAGAGGGGCTTTTGCACTGCTGGTGTTTGGGCTGGGCTGGTTTCTTCTCGCGACGGCCAAGGATGGCTGGGGGTCGGTGCCGCGTACGGTCAAGCTGAAACCTGACACCTGACTCTGAACACATGCCGTGCACCATGCTTGACCTTACCGGCGCATGGCCATAGGTTACGTGCTTCTGCGAATCCCTACAAGGACCCGGCATGATTCATCAGAACGTCGAGCTTCACAATGTAGCTGAAATCACTCCGTACGAGGGAGGGGTTGCGCTGCAGCGTGTACCTGAGTCCGTGCGCGCACACCTCAACGAGGGGGCACAGTTCAAGGTGATGCAGCCCGGCAGCGGCGAGATTCGCTTTGCACTGGACCGCGGCGCCACCGCCAGTGTCACGCTCGCGACCGTGCCGAGCGATAACTGGGGTGAGGAGACCGCCGTGACTGTCTTTTTCGGCGACTACCGGCACGATATGGTGACCGTCGGCACGGATCCCGTCACGATCGAGATCGGATGGAACGAGCGTCTGCTGGAGTGTTATGACGAGGTCATAGAGATCCCCCACACCTTCTCCCCCAACGTGGTCCGTCTCATGATGCGTGGCGCGCAGGTCGTGTTTCACCGCGCCTCGGGAGAGGGCGTGCGTCCGCCCCGGCCCGAGGAGCTGCCGTCGCTTCGCTACCTGGCTTACGGAACATCCATCACACACGGCGCGGCAGCGTCGGCCCCTTACCTGAGCTATGCCGCGCAGACCGCACGACACCTGGGCGCCGACCTGTTGAATTTTGGCGTGGGCGGCGCGTGTCATGCGGAGAAGGAATTCGCGGACTACTTCGCGTCGCGTGACGACTGGGACATCGCATCACTCGGCCTGTCGGTCAACATGATGGGGTTCGAAGAAGACGAATTCGAGCAGCGTGTCCGCTACATGGTTCACACCGTTGCAGGCGCCCACCCCGACAAGCCCATCGGCTGCATCACGCTCTATCCCTATTTCGGCGATCTCAGGCTGATTGAGGTGCACAGTCCCACCAAGGCGGAGCGGTTCCGGCAGATCCTGCGAGATGCCGTGCGGGACTGCCCAACCCCCAATGCACACCTGATCGAGGGGCCCGATATTCTGAAGACCTTCACGGGGCACACCACGGACCTGATTCATCCCTCCGATGACGGCATGATCGAGATGGGCCGCAACCTGGCCGCAGCGCTACGCCCCCTGATGTCTTGATCATCTGACGCCAGGAGGGGGCTTAAGAGAGCATGCTACAACCGTGCCGCCTCGGGGTTCGCTCGCGCGAGCTTGCGCTGTAGACTCGACGCGATGAGACGCAGACCCGTGAGTTGCTGACAGATCCCATCATGCAGATCACGACAGACCCCTTTCCGCTGATGCTTGTCCGACTGGCGCTTCGTCATTGCCTCTCTCCCTCGGTCAACAGGTTACAGCCTGCCCCCGTTTGCACAAGGAGAAATGGGTCTACTCGATATAGGGGCTGCGACGGCGGGCCATGGTGCGGAACTCTCTGAAGGGCTGGAAGCGAGACCACTCTTCGAGGCCGGATAGGGATTCGAGCTCGAACGGGATGCCGGCCTCGAACATGGCGGCGAAGGGGTTCATGCCACCGATTACGATCATCCCGGTGCGCCCTTCGGCGACGGGGATGTCGAGCAGGGGCTGGTTGGGTTGGCCGATCACGAGGATGCCGGAATGCCCCAGGGCGCGCCACTCCTTGACCGCCTGCGTGACGGCGTCGAGTGCGACGGTGGGCACTTCGCGGAAGCTGGCGCCGATGATGCCGTCGCCACCGGCCGCACAGTCGCCCACGCTGGTCATACCGGCGCGGATGTAGACCTCGAGCGGGTCCATCGTGGTGCCGGCATAGTCGATGAGCTGAACGAAGCCTACCGGTCCGCCATCGCGCATCTCCAATAGCCCTCCGAAACGGGAGACGACCGGGATGCCGCGCTTGAGCAGCATGCCGTTGACCATGACACTGCAGACCGTGGCCAGCCCGACGCGTCCCGGCGGAATACGCACGCCGGCCAACACGTCCCCCTGCTCCGCGAACGCCAAGCGGTCGCCCATGCTGAGGCCGGCGCCGAAGACCGGCTGCATGATCTGGAGCGCGCGGGTTAACTCCCGCTTCCGCAGCGTGGCCACGTTGGCGATGATCGACCCCTCCTCGTCCTGCGGCTGGAACGTCATCCGGTAAGCCAACACATCCACCCGCGCAGCGACAAACCCGACCTTCTCCATGACGTGAATGCGCGACAGCTCCTCGCGCCCGGCCGTCAGCAGCCGACGCCCGGCACGACGACTGACACAGGTGGTCAGTCCCGCATTGTCCAATCGCCCCAATCGAAACCGAATGGTGCGCGGACTGATCTCCACCCCCAGCCTGAGCAGGTCGCGCGCAATCCGCGCCGCCCCCACCGGTCCGTCATGTTCGGATAGGACTTTCAGGATGGCCGCGTCTGTGCGGTCCAGTTTCTCGTGCATGATGCTCTACCTTTCTCCAAGGGAAATGCCGCACGCGCTGCGGCTCTACAACACCCTCATAGCATCGGGGCGACTCCAGGCGCCGGTTCTACCAGAGGAAAACACACTTTCTTTCATGACATTCGTCTGCCTCATACGCTACCGCCAAACGGCAACCTGTATGACCACTATTTGCCACCTACCTATCGGAGTTTCAAGACGATACGGCAATATTGCCGTATTATTTCCGGATATGCAAGCGATGACTCTATATAAGTATCAAACTTTGTGTTGCATGATGCCCTAAGTGGCACCTAGAGTACGGCCATCGATTGCCGTCTCTGCCGGGCCGATGGAGAGAGACTTCACTTGGGGCGGCGCAGAAATGGATGAGCAACTAAACATCACAGGAGGTTCAGATGAGCTACACACAGGACGTATTCGAGACAGTCTCGAAACGCAATGCAGGCGAGCAGGAGTTTCTGCAGGCCGTAAAGGAAGTACTCGACTCGCTCGAGTCGGTCGTTGAGAAGCATCCGGAGTACCAGGAAGCAGCTATCCTGGAACGCATCACAGAGCCGGAGCGCCAGATCATGTTCCGCGTACCGTGGCAGGATGACAAGGGCCAGGTCCACGTGAACCGCGGTTTCCGCTTCGAGTTCAACAGCGCGCTGGGCCCCTACAAGGGCGGCCTGCGTTTCCATCCCAGTGTTAACCAGAGCATCCTGAAGTTCCTCGGCTTCGAGCAGGTCTTCAAGAACTCCCTGACGACGCTCCCGATGGGCGGCGGCAAGGGTGGATCGGACTTCGATCCCAAGGGCAAGAGCGACAACGAAGTGATGCGTTTCTGCCAGTCCTTCATGACGGAGCTGCAGCGTCACATCGGCGCCCAGACGGACGTGCCCGCCGGTGATATCGGCGTCGGCGGCCGCGAGATCGGCTTCATGTTCGGGCAGTACAAGCGCCTGCGCAACGAGTTCGTCGGCGTGCTGACCGGCAAGGCCCTGAACTGGGGCGGCTCCCTGATTCGTCCGGAAGCCACGGGCTACGGTTCGGTCTACTTTGCCGAGCAGATGCTGAAGACGCGTGACGAGAACTTCGAAGGCAAGGTCTGCACGATCTCCGGTGCGGGCAACGTGGCACAGTACACGATCGAGAAGATCAACCAGCTCGGCGGGAAGTGCGTGTCCCTCTCGGACAGCGGCGGCACGATCCACGATCCGGACGGCATCGATGCCGAGAAGCTGGCGTGGGTGATGGACCTCAAGAACGTCCGTCGCGGCCGCATCAAGGAGTATGCCAACAACTTCAAGGCGACCTACATGGAAGGTCAGCGCCCGTGGAGCATTCCGTGTGAGTGCGCGTTCCCGAGCGCCACGCAGAACGAGATCGACGGCAGCGATGCCGAGACGCTTCTGAAGAACGGCTGCTACGTGGTCAGCGAAGGCGCCAACATGCCGAGCTCGCCGGAAGCCGTCGACCTCTTCGTCGACCGCAGGATCCTGTACGGACCCGGCAAGGCGGCCAACGCCGGTGGCGTGGCGACGTCAGGTCTCGAGATGAGCCAGAACGCCATGATGATGTCCTGGAGCCGCGAGGAAGTGGATGCCAAGCTGAGCGGCATCATGACCTCCATCCACGACGCAGCAGCCGCAGCGGCCGAAGAATACGGCCAGCCCGGCAACTACGTCATGGGCGCAAACATCGCCGGATTCGTCAAGGTGGCGGACTCGATGCTGGACCAGGGACTGGTCTAACCGACCCTCGGTTCAAACGAAACCAAGCGCGCGGCCCCGCCCACCAGCGGGGCCGCGTTTTTTTGAACGCCCTTGACAGCACACCGCAACAGCACGGAGAGTATGAGCCATGGAAGTTTCTGAATTCTCAACCGGACTGGACGGGCTCGACAGTATCCTCAAAGGGCTGCTGCCGGGCGATAACGTGGTGTGGCAAATCGACAGCGTGGAGGACTACCATAAACTGGTCACGCCTTACGCCCAGTATGCCCAGGACCACTCCCAGCCGCTGGTCTACTTCCACTTCGCCGACCACGAGGCCCTGCTCGAAGAGAACGACCGGGTCATGGTCTATCGCTTCCGGCCCGACGAAGGTTTCGAGGTCTTCGTGCAGAAGATCCATGCGGCCATCCGCGAGGCGGGACGCGGAGCGTGTTACGTGTTCGATTGCCTTTCGGTACTGGCCAACTGCTGGTATTCCGACCAGATGCTGGGCAACTTCTTCAAGCTGACCTGTCCCTACCTGTTTGACCTGGAAACGCTGGCCTACTTCGGGCTCTTCCGCAACCACCACTCGGCCCGCGCGATCGACCCGATCCGCAACACGGCCCAAATCTTCCTCGATGCCTACAACCATCACGACCATATCTACGTCCGGCCGCTCAAAGTGCAGCACCGTTACTCGGCCGGCATGAACATGCTCTACCGCTGGGGCGACAACGACGTGTTCGACGCCATCAGCGACAGCATGACCATTTCCGAGATCATGACCTCGGCCAAATGGTCGGGACTCCACTCCGACCGCCGCCCGGGTTTCTGGGAACGTTCCTTCATCGACGCCAACGAACTGGTCCACGAGGTCCAGGCCGGCCTGCGCCCGGTTGAGGACGAGACGGCCACGTTCGAGCAGCTCCTGCCGATGATCATCACACGCGACGACACCATGCAGGGCCTGGTCCGGCAATATCTCAACCTGGAAGACATCCTCGACGTACGCCGGCGCATGATCGGGTCGGGACTCATCGGCGGCAAAGCGGTCGGCATGCTCCTGGCCCGCGCCATCCTCAAGCGCGACGAGAGCCAGGTGGGCAAACGCCTGGAAGAACACGATTCGTTCTTTATCGGGTCGGATGTCTTCTACACCTTCCTGGTCCAGAACGGTATCTGGTGGACCCGCAAGCACCAGCGGGATACCGAAGATTTTTACGAGACCGCCACGCGCGCACGGCGCCTCATCATTACCGGCAGCTTCCCCGACTACACGTTGCGCCAGTTCGAGGAGATGGTCGACTACTTCGGCCAGTCGCCCTTCATCGTGCGCTCCAGCTCGCTGCTGGAGGACAACTTCGGCAACGCGTTCGCGGGTAAGTATGACAGTGTCTTCTGTGCCAACCAGGGACCGCGCAGCCAGCGGCTCGAGGACTTCCTGGCCGCCGTGCGCACCATCTACGCCAGCTCGATGAGCGAGCGCGCACTGCAGTATCGCGCCCGGCGCGGCATGCTTGAACTGGACGAACAGATGGCCCTCCTGGTGATGCGCGTCTCGGGTAAAACCTACGGCCGCAAGTTTTATCCGCCCGTGGCCGGCGTCGGGTTCTCGTTCAACCCCTTCGTCTGGAACCCGGAGATCGACCCCAATGCCGGGGTTGTCCGGCTGGTCTTCGGACTCGGCACGCGCGCGGTCGACCGGACGGATGACGACTACACCCGGCTCGTGGCACTCAATGCCCCGGAACGCCGTCCCGAGCACAGCTTCGACGAGGTCAAGCAGTACACCCAGCGCCGGGTCGACTACATCGACCTCGACGCCAACCACCTCGCGTCGGGCTACTTCGAGGACCTCAACCAGGATTGTGATCCGCTGCCGATGGACCTGGTGACCTCCGTAGACATGGAGCAGGCCCGCGCCGCGCGCAGCCAGGGGCGTACCGGCAGCCCCACCCCGCGTCTACTGACATTCGACAAACTGCTGGGCAAGACCGATTTCGTGGAGACACTACGCACGATGATGCAGTCGCTGCACGTGGCCTACGACTACCCGGTCGATATCGAGTTCACTACGAATGTCGATGAGGACGGGGAATACAAAATCAACCTGGTGCAGTGCCGCCCCCTGCAGGTACAAGGCGTGGAAGTGGTCGACATGCCAACGGTCGATGTGTCGGATGAAGATCGCATCATCTCGGCACGCAGCGCCATCATCGGCCAGAGCCGGATCGTCAATGCCGACACGTTTGTCTACGTGGTGCCCGAAGTCTACGGCGCCCTCACCGTATCCGAACGGCACGAGATTGCGAACCTGCTGGGCAAGGTCAACCGCGCGCTCAAGGAGCGCAAGGATGCCGGCCTGATCGTCCTGCTCGGACCCGGCCGCTGGGGCACCAGCAGTCCGTCGCTCGGCATCCCTGTCTCCTTCTCAGATATCAACGGCGTGTCGATCATCTGCGAGATCGTGGCCATGCGGAAGGATCTGATCCCCGACGTTTCGCTCGGCACCCACTTCCTCAACGAGTTGGTCGAGATGGACATGCTCTACCTGGCGCTCTTCCCCGGCAAAGACTGCAGCTTCCTCAATGAGAGTCTGTTCGTCGAGAAGCCATCCATCCTGCTCGATCTCGTGCCATCCGCCGCGAAATGGAAAGATGCCGTCCGCGTGATCCCCGCCGCCAAGCTGGCCGGCGACAAACGCTACGTAACGCTCACCGCCAACGCGGTTAAACAGGAGGTCGATTGCTTCCGCTCCGACCTCTCCGCCGAGGAACTCACCTCACCGGCCGAGTGACTTGGTCATGCGGTAAGGCAAGCGGACAGCCGTGCTCATGGCTCTCAGGACGCCACGGAGCTGACCGGGTACGCAAGGATTCGATCAGGGTTCGATCATCTCAGATCACCCTACGAGGCTCACCTTGTCACATCTGGTGCGCCACCTTCAGGGCGGCAACCTGTCCCTGGCGTGCCAGGTCCGCGGCTTCGGCCAGGATACGCGCGGCTTCCTGCGGGGCATGGAAGCCCATTGAGTTCTCTGCCGCAATGTAGTCGAGGCGCCACTGGGCCTTACGCTGCAGATCGAGCGCAGGCTTGAGCTGTTCCTGGGTGGCGCCGGCCTGCTTGGCCTCGGCGACCGCATCGAGGAGATCCATCAATGCCGCCCCACCTGCCTGAAGGAGGTTGAAGTTCTTCGTCTGAATGGAATCAACGCGGGCCAGCAGCTCCTTCTCCGAGACATGGTGACACGTTTGACAGGCGCGATTGACGTTCAGCAGCGGACTGCGCACCCAGTGGTCGGAGACCTTCGATGCCCCGTCACGCATGTAAGGCATATGACAGTCGGAGCAAGACACGCCACTACGCGCATGGACCCCCTGGCTCCACAGCTCGAATTCCGGATGTTGGACCTTCAGGATCTCGGCGCCCGACTCCTTGTGTTTGTAGTCGTAGAAGCGTGAGCCATCTTTCATTGTGGTCTCGTCCCACTGCTTCTCCAGGTCTTCCATCTTCAAGCCGTTCTTCCACGGGAACGTGAGCGGGAAACCGCCGGCACAGTAGTACTCCACATGACACTGCGCACAGGCAAAGGAGCGCATCTCGCCCCGCGTGGCATCCACATTCGGATCGTAGGGCGTCGATCTCGAGCCCTGGCGCCAGATATCGATCGAGGGAATCGCGGGAACAGGGGCATCGGATGCGGCCAGATCCTGGATCCCACGAATGAAGCCGGGGCGTGTGACCCGCACCTGCATGCTCTCAGGGTCGTGGCAATCCACGCACGAGACCGGATGAGCGTGCCCCATATCATGGAGCATCTTGTTGGTCTCCTTGTAGGAGATCTTGTGTGTCTCATCCATCCCCTTGAAGGCATCGCCATCGCCCAATTCGCGATAGAGCGGCATGACTGAGCCGTGACAATGGAGGCAGGATCCAGAGAGCGGAACATTTTGCCGCTTGGTCTGCTCCTGGTCTTCCAACATGTAGGCATGGCCGCGACGATCACGGTAATCGATCGAGAAGGCATACCCGAGGAACATACGTTTCAGCCATGGATCGCGCTCAATCTTCTCTTCGGGAAGCGCCTCACTGCCGCCGTGCCCGCCAAAACGGGTGCGCGTGGTAAGCGCGGTACGCTTGTACGAATCGTACTGGCGAGGCCAGTTCTTGCCCCAGACCTCCGGATCGGTTGTATCCTCGGTCACTTCAACCAGGCGCACGTACGGGTTCTCGGCCTCCCGCTTGCGCTCGAACACATTAATCAACAACGCGCACACGGCAGCGGTTCCCGCCGCAACAATTACAATCGTAATCGCAAACGCGATTGTCCCAACTGATCTCTTCCCTACTGTACTCATAGCCTCTCCTTCTAATCGCTCCAATTCTCGTCCCGCCCCCCGATGCTGGTCGGCAACTCACCATGGCCCACAGAGGCATGGCAGTGCACACAGCTAACGACATCCGGTTTGGTCATATCTCGACGAAACAGCTCATGGACCATGTCGTCATGGCACTCGATACAGTTCTTCTGGAGAATGTCGCGGTTCTTCCCCTTTATCATGATCGGCTCATGGAAATCCTGCAGGGTGAACCCCTTGGAGTGATGGTAGCCATTGTCCGCTTTGGCCAGGTACTTGGAGATAAACCTGTGAGGCAGATGGCAGTCGACACAGGTCGCCGCGCCGTGGTGGCTCGACTTCTGCCATGAGTCGTACTGGGGCGTCATGATGTGGCAGTTAGCGCACGCCGCGGGATCGGTACTGAAGTAAGAGAACCCTTCGGCGTACCTGAACGTATAGGCACCGGTGCCTACAGCCACTCCGAGCAGTACCGCCAGAGTGATCATCCGTTTTCCCATCATACAACACCCATCAGCCAGAAATGCTCACTTGCGTCTCGTGGACAGAACGCAGAGGGCAGCCTCTTCGCAGGTGGCCTCAGCTCGCCTTCCCTCAGGGTGAGAAACTACCACACGATCCTCGGTCAGCCGAAGAAGAATCGCGAGAAAAATGATCGCGTCAATACCCTATAACGCCCGTAATGACAGTGGTTTTTGTCATCTTTACCGGTTCTTCGCCGGGCTGTTCTTGAGTGGGTGAATATCCTTCATTGCCGTATCTGTGTTGTCATCCCGAGCTTGTCGAGGGATCTCCTATGCCGACGCAACGTGTTGCACTGGAGATCCCTTCGACAAGCTCAGGGCAGGCTCTTCGACTCCGCTCAGGATGACAAGTGCGATACAATGGCTGTTCCCTTCACGGACGATTCCATTGTGGTTACCCATTCAAAGAGAGGACGAGGAGGCTGACTCCTACACGTAGCTATGGAGTTTGCTCGCCAGCTTGGGCAGGAGGTTCACGAGAAGGAACGTCGTGAGCATGGCGAGGAAGGCCAGGGCGTGGGCGAGGTTGGCGTACTTGCGCAGGGAGCCGTGCTTGCGGCAGTGGAAATAGCAGAGGTAAAGGAGCCAGGTGATGAGCGACCAGGTCTCCTTGGAATCCCACGACCAGTAATCGCCCCAGATCTGGTCGGCCCAGAGCGCGCCGGAGAGCATGCCGAAGGTCATGAGCGGAAAAGAAATCGACAGGATCTCATAGCTGCCGGTTTCGAGCTTGGCGGCATCGAAGGTCCCGCTGCCCTTGCGCACAAACCCGGTCACGAGAAGCAGGAAGGCAATGAGCGCAAGCGAGTAGGAGACCATGTAGGCGATCACGTGCGGCACAAACCAGGGCGACTGCAGGGCCGGAGCGAGATGCCAGGCTTCGTCGCGCCGGAAGATGAGCGCCATGACAAGCGGGATGGCCCCGGCCAGCGGAAAGGCGGGGGTCATCCAAGCGAGTCCACGCCCGAGCACGAGCACGGCATAGGCGGGCAAGGCACATCCACCGAGAACCAGCATGACATGGTGCATACTCGAGAAAGGCGGCTGCCCGGCGGCGGCCCAGTCGAGCCCAACGACGACCAGGCAGATGACGGAAGCGGCCAGGAACGAAACAAACCCAAGGCGTGGACGGCGCAGGAACCGCAGGAGCAGCGCGAGCGCATGCAGGATCAGGGCAATGCCGATGACGGCTTTCATGATGTGCGCTTCCTCCGAATGAAGAAGATGAGTGCGGTGCCGATCATCAGGCCGAGCACGCCGGCAACGACCGCGGGGTCGCCCGGATCGCGCCGCAGCGTAAGGGTCACGTGGCGCATGGCCTGCGAATCGTACGAGTTGAGATAGAGGCGCCAGCCCGCCACATCGACCGGCTGGTTGATGACGAGGCGGCGACGGACAACATCCCCATCGACAGCGAGGACAAGCCCGGCCTCGTAGCTCCTGTCGGACGCGCGGTCGAGAACGACTTCGTGAGCGCCCTGCTTCGTGGGCGCCCCCAGTCGTCCCCCGTCCTCAATCAGCCAGGTGCGGGCGCCGTCTTCGGCAACCAGCTCGGCCCCGAAGGGCAGGTCCTGATTCTCTGCCCCATGGACCACCACGCTCTTCACGGTCGGGAAGTTGTACTGCAGCGGCGGAATCTCGGGGGCCTTGGTGGGATCGGACGGCGAGAGCATCTCGGCCTCCTCCCCGGCCGCGAGGGAGACGATGGCCATCTGGTTGCTGGAGGCCACGTGCAGAATGAGGCCGGGTCGAACCGGATAGGGGGTTTCGCGAAAGGCGTGGCCCATCCGCATAACGGGGAGATTGTTGTAGGCGCGGGCGATAAAGAGCGAACGGCCGTCGGGGAGCGCAACATCGCGGGGCCCGTCACCGTCGGTCGCGATGCGGGCGAGCGGGGCGGCCGGATCGCCGACGATAAGCTCAGGGGTACCGTCGAGTTCGACATCGTGGATATGGGCATGCGGCAGGACCTGCGTGACCTTCAGGACGCGCTCTCCCACGCTTACCTCGGCGTCAGGCATGAGGCGGTGCTCGCTCATGATGGTGTCGCCCTGCAAAACCAGTAGGTTGGGCGCATACTTGTCGACCCGGAAGGATTCGACGGAAAGGCCGAACCCGAGGTCAAGCGACTCCCCATCCGTCATCCGTACGCTGTGGAGCGGGGCATCACCGAGCTCGACCTGGATATCGAACTTCTTCTCGAGGACGGCGCCGATCATGGCGCCGATCATGATCACAATCGCGCTGGCATGCGTGAGGTGATAGCCGATGCTGCGCAGGGTCAGTTTACGCCGGAAGGTGCAGGCGATGGTGGAAGCGCCAAGAAGGGCCAGGACAAAGAACAGTACGGGCGAACGGAAGACGGCCTCCTGCCCACCCCCGCGAACGGGCAGGACGCCGACAAGCATCAACAGAACGGCCAAGACCATTAGCACAACAGCTAATGGCATTGACGACAGCCGCGGGCGGCGTTGCAGTTGAGGTTCGGGCATACTCATAGTTAGGCCACGGCCTTATTCAGAGCGCAGAATATAGCAGACGAGTCTGTGGGGTTCGACAAAAAATGACAGGATCAGTCACCTAACACCTGACAGCTCGTGAAGGAGCTGTGTTCCGAGCTTCTTCATCCTCTCGAAGCCGGGATAGCGGCTCTCAAGTGCGCGAAACTCAGCGGTGTGGTGGACGACGCGTCCGACGCGCTTCTCGCTCGGCACCACGACGTGGAGCATTTCGTGGAAGACGATGTAGCGAACGAATTCGCGCGGCACGGCCTCGGAATCGAGGGCCGGGTGGACCCGGACGGTACGGGTCTGGGCATGCCAGGACCCGAAGCGGATGCTACGGCGCTTGCGCCGGCGCGGAGCTCCGTCGCGGCCCCACCCGATGTGGCACGTCACGGCGCCACCGAAACAGTCGCGGCTAACTTCATCACGTAGGGCCTTGAGATCATAGACCTTTCCTTTGCTGCGCAGCCGGGGCGGCGTGACGCGCCGGGGTCGGTCCGGAACCTGGCGCGCGAAGTCGGCAACGACCTGCCAGTCGGCCTTGCGGTGCGTAACGACATAAGCGCAGAGGGCATCGATCACCGGGGGCGGGGCCCACAGGTATTGCTCGTTAAGCGAGACACGGATGGGGCCTTGCTTCGAGAAGTCGATCGAGGCCATGGAGACCCGGTTATCGGTGAGCCGCAGTGTCACGCGACGGTGACTGTGCGCATTGAGCCGGTCGAGCAGCGTCTGCGGATCGAGACAGGTATTGCCCTCGAACAGATCAAGTTGGCGGGCCGCAGTGGACATGAGGGGAATGGTCGGGGAGGATGGGAAAGTAGTCAAGGGCGCTCCGGAGGGAATGCTCCCTCTTGACTGGAGGGCGCTCCGAGATGGAGAGGCCTTCCTTGGCTGGAGTATGCTTCGCTTCGCTCGCATAATAGGCCTACGGAAGGCCTCCCCATCTCTCCGCTTGCGGTAGTGTGGACCGGCGAGGGAGCATCCCCTCCTCCGCTTACGGCAGCGAGGACCTGCGGAAGGCCTCCCCATCTCTCCGCTTGGGCTGTGGGGATGTCTGTGGAAGACGTCGTTTTCTCTTGGGCAGAAGAGGCCCAACCAGAGGAGGGGGGTGAATAGGGATATTCCCGTAAAACCAAGGTCCTATATACGTGGGATTTGTGCGAAGAGTAGGCTGGTACTGGAACGTTGGGGGGTAAGCGTGTGTGAGGCAGTTATGAGGGATGGGGAAGTGCGCCTACCGGATGCGAAGCGTCGCGAGCCTTGCGATGCTTTCCATGCCGGAATCTGCCCTGTGCTGACCGGCAACGCGATCAAGAGCGAGTGCGGCTGCCATCACGCCTGCCGGCTAAAGGGAATGACGGCGTTGGTGGCCGATGACGATAGCGATATCCTCCACCTGAACACGCGCATTCTGGAACGGATGGGCCTGCGCGTCATTCCGTGCAGTAACGGCCGTTATGCCTATGACACGGTCGTAACCGACCGGCATCCCGTCGACGTCGCGGTACTGGATGTCTCGATGCCCGGCAAGGATGGATTCGAGATCTGCCGGGCGATCCGGAAACGCCAGGAGAGCGTGCCGGTCGTCTTTGCTACCGGTTACGACGGCCACGACCTCGGTCGGGTTCTGGAGGGCCTCGAGGCCAATGCCCTGGTGAGCAAGCCCTTCTCCCTGGAACAGCTCCGCCACGTGGTCGGCGGCGTGCTCTGCTCGTTCATGGGGCAGCACCTGTTTGGGGACTCGTAGAGAGGGTGATGGGTGGTAGGTGGTAGGCGGTAGACACCTGAACACCCAATATCCAACACGGAACACCCAACGCCCAAGTGAGCGAGGCGGGCGAATGTCTTGCCCCACGGCTTCCCCATTCGCTTCGCGCGCCCTGCCTTGTTCGGTTGGATATTCCCTGTTGAGTGTTGGATGTTGAACGGGGCATCCTGACCCCCTATAGTACCCCCCCATGACGCGCAAACTATTATCCAACCTGACCTTTGACCGGCCGCTGGCCTTTTTTGACCTTGAAACTACCGGGATCAACGTTCGGACGGATCGCATCGTTGAGATTGCAGTCGTCAAGGTGTTGCCCGGCGGAGAGTACGAGACGATCGACGAGCGGATCAACCCGACCGTTCCGATCCCGCCCGAGACAACGGCGATCCACGGCATTACGGATGCGGACGTGGCCAACTGCCCCACGTTTGCCGAGCGCGCCCAGCACTATCTCGATTTCCTGGAGGGCTGCGACCTGGCCGGGTACAACCTCAACCGCTTCGATGTGCCGCTGCTGGCAGAAGAGTTCCTGCGGGTTGGAATGACGTTCGAAGCGGAAGGGCGCCGCATCGTCGACGCCCAGACGATCTTCCACAAGCGGGAGCCACGCGACCTGTCGGCGGCGCTCCGTTTCTATTGCGGAGAGATGGAATTCGAGAACGCACACAGTGCGGAGGCCGATGTCATGGCAACGATTCGCGTGGTAGAGGGTCAACTCGACCGCTACGGCGATCTGCCGCATGACGTGGCCGGACTGGATGACTTCTGCAGTCGCAAGCAGCCCGACTGGGCCGATCGTACCGGCCGCTTGAAATGGGCCAACAACGAGGTGGTGCTCAACTTCGGGAAGAAGAAGGGAACGTCACTGCGTTACGTGATCGACAACGAGCCCAGCTTCATCAAGTGGATGCTGCGCAGCGACTTCCCGCGCGATACGCTGAACATCGTGGAGCGCGCCATGGTCGGCGAATGGCCTGATCCACCGCAGAAATAGCGGGGGGGGCAGAGGGCTTTACCCGTAGAGCGATTCGATCTTGGTGGCGATGTCCTTGTAGCTGATGTCGGCCTGGTAGATCAGCTTGTAGCTTTCGATCGCCTTCGCCTTGTCGCCCATCTCTTCGTAGATGGAGCCCAGCTCGTAGCAGACATCCTTCTTCGTGCCATCCATGGTGTGCAGTTCTCTGTTGGCGGTTTCGAGCTGATCGCGCGCCATATCGAGCTGGCCCTTGGCCTTGAAGCAGAGCCCCATGTAGTAAAGTGAACTCAGGCGTTCCCGGGGACTGCGCTGCGCAAGCTGGAATTGCTGGATGGCCTCGTTGAAGTAATCGTTCTGGAAGAGCAGCACACCCCAACGGAAGCGCAGGACCAGGTCGTTGGGATAGCGCTCCACCTTCTCCTGGACATCGTGAAACTCGAACTCCACCCGCTCATGCTCCTTGGCGGCCAAACCGTCGGCGTCGCCGGCCTTGTGGAGCTCTTCGATCTCGTAGTCGAACTGCTGCATGCGCATCTGGCTGAGCGTGTTGTCGAGCTCCGGATCGCCCGGGTTCATTTCGATTGCCTTGGTCAACGTGGCAGCGCCCTCCTCGAACTGCCGGTTCTGAGCATAGAGGCGGGCCAGCGCGCGGTAGTAGTTGACGTTCTCGGGGTCGCTCTCGATCTTCTGAACGAGGTCGGCAATCAGCGCGTCCGCATCGGCACCCGTCTTGACGGCCTTCGATTCCGTCTCCAGGCGAGTGGCCTCTTCCTCGTCGCGGATCATGCTGCGGAACGAGCCGCCCTCCTCTTCCGAGGCCTCCTGCCAGCCATCGCCGTCGATACTCTCGCGCGCGGAGGCATCCTTGAGCAGCTTCACGGCACCGGCGTCCTTCGGGCGCAGCTCAGTCAGGTGTTCGAAGCACTCGCGTGCCTCTTTGACCCGGCCGATCTCGGTGTAGAGCCGGCCCAGCGACTCGAACAGGTCGGCATCGTTCGGATGATGCTCGCGAATAATCTCAAGCGTCTGCACACCCGCCTCGGGAATGCCGGCGGCAGAGGCGGCCTTGCCAAAGGGCAGCGCATACTTCGGGTTGAGCGGATCGTCCTGGAGCAGCTTGTCGAACGCGAGCAACGCCTTGTCGGTCTTCCCTGAGCTGAGCAGGACCGAGGCAGATCCGAGGGCGGGCATCAACTTGGCAGACATCATCTTGCGGGCGATGGCGCCGAGATTCTTCTCCTTGTAGCGACCAATCTCCGCAGCGCGGAGGAACTTGCGCGCCTGCAGGAAAGCCGGCTCGACTTCGAGGCAGCGCTGCAGTAGATCGATGGCATGATCCAAGTTGCCACGCTCAAACGCGCTGAAGCCTTTATTGTAAAGTGTCTGCGCCTCGTGCGAGGCCTCTGCTCGGGTTACTTCTGCCATCTCTCGCGTCCTCCAAATTGCGTCTGAGCTTTTATCCTAAGATGCCTGTTTGGTCAAGCCCAGTGAAGAGAGAGGAACTAACCACGTGGTATCGTTCAAATGTTGACGCCTGTGGTCCGTGGAGCATGGTCTGACCCGGACACGGAACTCAATATCCAATATCCAACAAGAAATATCCAATGGCCAAGGGAAGAGAGCGAGGAAAGCGAATGAATGCCCGAAAGG
>JADHWE010000074.1 GCA_016783675.1 Kiritimatiellia bacterium | reverse complement strand
GCTCGTTGCGCTCGCCGCGCACCAACTCGGTCACACTGAGAAAATCCGCTTCGTCAGGACTTTTGTTCCCCATTTCCTCGCTAATCGACTATAGAATGACCACGCTTTATGAAAAACCTAGTTTTGTGAATCCCTAGCCTTAATCTTCTGCCTTAATCTTCTCCCCATTCACCTTCCCTATGTTCCTGCACCACCAGTGGAGCCTCTACAACGTCCCAAACGCTTCCAACACCCTATCAACATGCTCATCCGTCAGCGCGGCCGACACCTGCACACGCAGGCGGGCTTTGCCCTTGGGGACAACCGGGTAGCCGAATGCCACAACCCAGACGCCCAGTTCGAGCAGGCGCTCGCTCTTGCGGATGGCTTCGGCTTCGTCGCCGATCATGATCGGAATGATTGCGGTCGGAGAATCCTGACACTCAAACCCGAGATCGGCCAGACCGGTGCGAATGCGCGCGATGTTCGCGCGCAGGCGATCCATCAGGACGGTATCACGCTGCAGCAACTGAATAGCCTGGCGTGCACTGTAGGCCACGGTCGGCGGCAATGCGTTGGAGAAGAGACTCGGCCGACTGCGCTGAACCAGCAGATCGACCAGGTCGCGGCTGCCCGCCACGTAGCCGCCCGCGGCCCCGCCGAGGGCCTTGCCGAGCGTACCGGTAATGATATCGACCTGCCCCAGCACGTCGCAATGCTCGGGCGTGCCGCGGCCGGTGCGACCCAGCACACCCACGCCGTGTGAGTCATCCACGATCAATCGCGCATCGTAACGCTTGCACAGGTTCACCAACTCAGCCAGGTTGGCCACGGCGCCTTCCATGCTGAATACGCCATCGGTAATGACCCAGCGCGCGTCGGCATCCATGTTGGCTTTGAGCTTGGTTTCAAGATCGGCGCCATCGCGGTGGGCATAGACCATCCGCTCACGCGGCTTCGAGAGACGGCAGCCATCGATGATACTCGCATGGTTCAGCTCGTCGGAGAAAATGACGTCGTTCTTCCCTACGATCGTCCCGATCAGCGCCTCGTTGGCGCACCAACAACTCACGTAGGTCAGTGCCGCCTCGGTACCGGCGAACTCCGCGATGGTGTCTTCGATCTCGCGGTGACAGGCAAACGTGCCGCAGATGAACCGTACGGATGCCGTTCCGGCCGCGTGCCGATTCAGCCCCTCATGCGCCGCAGCCACGACCTCGGGATGATCCGCCAACCCGAGGTAGTTGTTCGAACAGAGGCAGATCACCTCCCCACGATCCTCCAGGTTCACTGTCGCACCCATCGGCCCGCCAATGTAGCGCAAGGCCTTATGGGTGCCCGACTCCCTTAGCTCATTCAATAGCTCGCGCGTGCGCGCCTCAAACGATACGGTGTTCATAGGCTCACTATCACTTTTTGATATCTTCTTCTCAGAGCAGACACACGGTAACCCATTGAGATGCCTTGCACAATATGTTTCATATCACAGAAAGAACTTCTTTGATTTCTTAAGGGCGCTCGCCTAGCATTCCCGCCGTGAATTGGCGTTTCTTCGCCGTTTATGCTGCAACCGTGATATTCCTGTCCGTTTCAGATGTCGTCACGGCAGATCTGCTTGATGACATGCGGCGCGATACAGAGTGGCTGGCCGCCGACCCTTCGCGCGTGGTGGGTTCCGACTCGGCATCCGACAGGACCTCCAAATCGAGATTACGCCCGAAACGCAAAAACATCTGCACCATTCACATTGCCCTCACGCACGGGGCCGGACAGATCCGCACCTGGTGGCGCCTCAACAAGGCCTTCCTCGGCGACGTTCGCATCGTCGACACCAAGACCCGCGACCAGCTCGATATCAGTTTTGGGACAGTAGAGGGCGAAGACCAGTAAACCCCGCACCCAATGCCCACGACACTACTGGACGGCGTCCCATTGTCTGTCTCCTCCCGCTAGGCGAGAGGATTCCAGACGCGGTCGAATCCGAATCCGGCGAAGTCCTTCTCGTTGCAGGTGGCGAACTCTGTGATGCAGTGATTACAGATCCTGATCGACCTCAGTTACAGGAAACGTACACAGCCGAAGCATTCCGGGCAGTGAAAGTCTGGGCGTGGCGTAGTGATGGGATTCCAGCTCAGGTAGTGGGGTTCAGACAGGCGGTCCCCGCACTTGTACCAGTTGGCGCGGCAGGTGTGACCGGGCAGGCTGGATTCGGAGAGACCGAGAAGTTCCAGTGGAATCGCGGCTGTGAGGTACCAGGTTGTGTGTTCCTTCCGCTCCGGAAACGGGGTGCTGCCCAGTGAGGAGCGGCGACGGATGCGTTCGATGATCGCAGGCGCCAAGGGCTCACGTCCCTGGCGCTCGGGTCCATGACCGACCAGGGCGGTTCCGATACAGTTGAACTCGAAGTTGAAGTAGGCGTCCGGCGACGGGGCAATGAACATCTCGACGCAACTGTCCTGGCAGACCGAGGCATTGGTTTCCGTCTTCTCCGCCAGGACCGCGTCCTCTTCAACCGCAAACCGAACGCAGAGATCCCCTCCCCCGTACCCGATAGCGAACGTAACGCAGGGACGATAGTCAAAGGCGGGCCAGTTCACGACATCGATGCTGTGCTGCCGCATGTCGGCCAGCCGCCGATCGACAGCATCCAAGTCCAACGGAACATCCGCCATCCGCGGTATCTCCAGCTCGTTCATCGCCAACTCGTCCCCCTTTGACTACACCCCTCGCCAAACAAAGATGATGCCAGCGAATCCATGGACATCCAACGAAAATGACCGCCCAATCGTGCTTGATTCTCAAGGATACAGCCGTAGCATGTAGACAGAAGGAAGCGAGGTCGAGGATGGGCAAACCAGCACTTAAAGACACCGGATTCACGTGGAGCGATTACCGTTCGTGGGATGGAGACGAACGCTACGAGCTCATTGGTGGTGAGGTGCATGCCATGAGCCCCGCACCGTCGACGCGGCATCAACGGATTCAACAGGAACTTGGCCGCCAACTCGGCAACCACTTCATGGAACGGCCCTGCGACATCTACCCCGCGCCCGTAGATGTGAAGCTGTCGGATCTCGATATCGTTCAGCCCGACCTCGTGGTCGTCTGCGACGAGGAGCGGATCAAGCCAACCCACATCGACGGGCCACCCACGCTGGTCATCGAGATCCTGTCGCCAGCGACAGCCACCTACGATCGTACAAGGAAGCTGGATCTGTATGCGCGGAGCGGTGTGAAAGAGGTCTGGCTCATCACGCCCTACCCATCATGCATCGAGGTCTACCTGCTTGATGGCAGCACCTACCGCCTCATCCATGCTTGTGGAAAGGACGATGCCCTGCAAAGCCCAACGTTCCCCGACCTGGAGCTGGATCTGCTCCGCCTCTTCGACGTCCCCCTCGAGCCCGGTGAAGAGATCCAACGCGTCAAAGAAGTCCATCCCCCCTACGCGACAGACCGGAAGGCCGAGTAGTTCGCTGACTCAGCAGTAGTGCCGTGGTTGACCAAACCGCAGAAGAGCCACCTGTCATTCCGAGCGAAGTCGAGGAATCTCTAGAGCGGTTTAAGAAATACTGTAGCCGCTTCTAAGCAGGGATGCGTCACACGGTGGCGCCCTACAACAAGGGCTGAATCAAGTGTAGGACCGCACCGTGTGCGGTTTTGTTCGGCCACGGTTCTACTTAAACCGCTCTAGCCTGATGGACGCTTGGAGATCCCTCGGCTTCGCTCGGGATGACGGCGTCAAGAAACTGGGGGACAGATCCGGCGACCTCAGCGCTGGCCGAGGCCTCACCCCCTGATCCGATCGTACTGCGACCAGAAGGTTTCTCCCATGGGGTGTTGGCGGTCGTCCCACTCGTCGCGGAAGGCGTGAAGCTGTTCGCGCAGGCCGGCGATGCGCTCGGCGTGTTCGGGGAGGTCGACCAGACTGTTGATTTCGGCGGGGTCTTCGAGGAGATCGAAGAGCTGGGTGGTGTTCTGCCCGTCGTGGATGTACTCCACCAGCTTGTAGCGATCGTCCTTCACGCTGCGCAGCATATCCGTGTAGGCGAAGTAGAGCGATTCACGGTTTGTCTCCGTCGCGTCCTTGATGCAGGGCAGCAGACTTTGCCCTTCGACGGAGGCCGGCGTCTCGACACCCAGCATATCGCAGAGGGTCGGGAAGATATCCAGCAGGTAGGCGTACGTCTCACGCCGCTCCCCGGTAGGGATGCCCGGGCCGGCAAAGATCAACGGCACGCGGATGCTGTGCTCGTAGTGATTCTGTTTGCCGAAGAGCCCGTGCTGTCCAACGGCCAGTCCGTTGTCACCCGCAAAGACGAAGATGGTGTTCTCTGATTCGCCCTTCTCTTCGACCGCCTGCATCACCCGGCCGACCTCGTGGTCGAGATGGGTGATCATGGCGTAGTACTCGGCCAGGTGCTGGCGCACCAGCTCCGGCGTACGCGGGTAAGGCGCCAGCACTTCGTCCCGTATGGTGCGGACCCCGAAGTCAAAGGGGTGCTCATCCATGTAATTCTCAGGCAGCGTGATCTGCTCCGGATCGTACAGCTTCAGGAACTCCTCCGGCATCGAGCGCGGATCGTGCGGGGCCATGAAAGAGATATACATGAAGAACGGATCGTCGGCCGCGTACTCCTCGACAAACTTCACCGAAACATCCGCGAACAGCTCCGAGGAGTGCTTGCCGCAGGTGATGTGATCGCAATGGCGATGTACGACGTCCTTGCTCCGGAAGGGATCACGGATCATGGGGGTCGTGGCGTATGCGCCGGAAGGGTCGTAGTCGCAGGCCAGGACATTCCAGTGATCGCCCATGCCGCCGAACATGATCTCGCCGCCATCCGTAAAGCTGCGCGCGTACGACGCCGTACCATTGTGCCACTTGCCGGTGCCGAACGTACGGTAGCCGGCCTGCTGCAGCGCTTCACCCATGGTCGTGTGTGCCTCGGGAATCGACTGCCCTTCCCTCTCCAGGTGGAACAGCGTGCGCCCGGTATGAAGCATGGCGCGACTGGGCATACAGACCGCGCCGCTCGTCCCGCACGGAATATGGGCCTGCGTGAACGAGGTCCCCATCTCGACCAGCCGGTCGATGTTCGGGGTCTGAATCTCACTGTTACCCAACGCCGCGATCGTGTCGAAACGCTGATCGTCAGTGAAGAAGAATACAATGTTCGGGGAAGCGCTCATGTCCACATTCTCCCTACAGGAACAGCTCCACAACAGGCACCTCAACGTCTGGTTTCACGGCCGGAAGCTCCAGCGTGACCGCCCCTTGCGGGGTCTTGGCGTTCAGGGCCGCGTGAACGTCCGCCTTTGTCTCGCGGAACTTGATCTCGCTGGCATCGTTGAGTAGCTGTGCGTACTTGATCTTGCCCTCCATGCCGGGCAGATGCAGTTCCTTGAACGGCCACGCGAAGATGTGGCAGTAGAGGCGGTTTGTCTCCGGGTTCCAGGTGTAGCGACAGTCCAGCGGAGCAGCGAACTCGGCGGGCGCCTGCGTGCAGCCATAGATCGCGCGGCTGTGCCGCCCCATCCACTCGCCCATGCCCTGTAGACGATCGAGTGCGCGCGCATCGAACTCACCGCGCGCCGTGGGACCGACGTTAAGCAGCAGGTTGCCGCCGCGACTGACATGGTTCACCAGCATCTGGATGAGCATCGGGACGCTCTTCCACGACGCCTCGTCGCGGTGGTAGCCCCACGAACCGGAGAAGGTCTGACATCCCTCCCATACCTGCGGGTTGCCATCCTCATCTGTGGGCGCTTCGGTCGGCACATACTGCTCGGGTGTCACGAGATCGCCGACACCCGGCAGGTCGAGACGGTTGTTGATCATGATGGAAGGCTGCAGCTCCCGGATCATCTTCACCAGCGCTTCCGACTCCCAGTCCTCGTGTCCTTTGCCATCCTCGCCGGGATACGAGAAGTCGAACCACAGGATATCGATCTGCCCGAAATCGGTCAGTAGCTCGCGTACCTGGTCGCGCATGTAAGCGGCGTACTTGCTCACGTCGCGGCCCTTCGTCTTCTCGCGGAACTCCTTGTCGTCGCGTTGGGGGTGAATCTTGTCGCAAGGGAACTCCGAATGGTGCCAGTCGATGAGCGAGTAGTAGAAACCAACGTGCAGGCCCTCAGCCCTGAACGCGTCGACCATCTCCTTGAGCAAGTCCTTCCCGCACGGCGTGTTCGGAGCCTTGTAGTCCGTGTGTTTGGAGTCCCACAGACAGAAGCCTTCGTGATGCTTGGTCGTGATGACAAAGTACTTCATGCCCGCTTCACGGGCGGCCTTTGCCCAGGCGCGCGGATCGTAGAGATCGGGATCAAACATATCGAAGTACTTCTCGTAATCTTCAGAGGTGATACACTCGCGGTGCTTCACCCATTCGTGCCGCGCAGCCTGGGAATAGAGGCCCCAATGAATGAACATTCCGAATCGCGCTTCAGTGAACCACTTCGTATCCGCCGTGCTGTTGACTGCCGTCATCTCTCGCTCCAGGTTTCTGGTTGTGTGTAAAAGAAAGTAGCTGACATTACTCTGTGCCGTAGGTCAAGAACGTAGAAAGGGGAGCGAGATTTTCACCTCAATCCTTGGCGACTATCGGCGGTGAGCGCATTCGCGCAGAGACGGCCGGGCCAGAGGCCCAGCCCTACCAGGCAATATGCGTGACGGTAGGGTTGGCCCTCCGGGCCGACCGCGTGCACCCATGGGGTGCGTGATTCCCTCAGTCGCCAGGGATCGGAGAGATCTTCATGGCTCTTGCAGATGGATCGATAGCCGCATATCGCACCACGAGCATCGCTGAAGTGTAGGGCGCCCTGGATGTCCGGGGCGCTGGCCGCACACGGTGCGGCCCTACACCGAGTTCCGAAGGTATCGAGCAAAGCATGGAACGGGTTCCTTTTGTGATGTAACGCAACATCGTACTGGTATGCTGTTGACACGTCCTTTCAAACGGGCGATTCTTCTCGTTTCACCCCCAGAGGCAGATAGACGAAATACGGAGAGTGCACGCCCCTATGAATACCATTCTAGCGAGAGAGCAGCTGTCGGAATCGGTCTTCAAGATTCGCGTTGAAGCGCCCCATATCGCGTCGGAACGCAAGCCGGGACAGTTTGTGATCGTTCAACTCGACACGGACTTCGGCGAGCGGATTCCGCTGACGATTGCGGATGCAAACGCAGATGAAGGCTGGATCATGTTGATTTTCCAGGCGGTCGGCAAGACGACCCACCTACTGGCCGAGATGGAGATCGGCGACACGATTGCCAACCTGCTTGGTCCACTGGGCCAGCCAACCCACATCGAGAAACTCGGACGCGTGGTCTGCGTGGGAGGCGGCATCGGCGTAGCCCCCCTCCACCCCATCGCTAAAGGCATGAAGGAGGCGGGCAACGAAGTCATCACCATCATCGGCGCCCGGTCACAGGATCTCATCATCCTGGAGGATGAGATGAAGGCGATCGCCGACGCGTTCATCTGTTGTACCGACGACGGATCATACGGACGCAAGGCACTGGTCACCGAACCGCTGAAGGAGCTCTGCGAAGCAGACCCGAAGCCGGATCTGGTCGTGGCCATCGGCCCGCCGATCATGATGAAGTTTTGTGCAGAGACAACCCGCCCCTACGAAGTGCCGACCGTGGTGTCGCTCAACACGATCATGATCGACGGCACCGGCATGTGCGGCGGCTGCCGCGTGACGGTGGGCGGCGAGACGAAGTTCGTCTGTGTTGACGGTCCGGAGTTCGACGGGCATGCCGTGGACTTCGACAACATGATGCAGCGCCTCGGCGCCTACAAGGTGCAGGAAGACCACGACCACGAAAAGTGCCACCTGGAAATCGCGGCGCAGAAGGTGGAGGCATAGGATGGACCTGGACTACGATCAGATTTCGAAAGAGGCACAGGAAGCACTCGACGCCGTCCTGGGACGGGAAGAACCACTGAAGCCAAGAGACCGCATGGCCATACCGGCGCAACCCATGCCGGCGCAGCCATCCGGCGTGCGAGTCGGCAATATGGACGAGGTCGCCCTCGGCTACACCGAAGCCCAGGCACGGGTGGAAGCCATGCGCTGCCTGCAGTGCAAGAATGCGCCCTGCATTGACGGCTGCCCGGTACGCATCGACATTCCCGCGTTTGTCATAGCCTGTGCCGACGGCGACTTCCAGAAGGCCATCGACATCATCAAGGCCAACAGCCTGCTCCCCGCCATCTGCGGGAGGGTCTGTCCCCAGGAGGTCCAATGCCAGATCGACTGCACCGTCGGACGTGCTTTGAAAGATGTCGAGAAGTCGGTCTCGATCGGTCGCCTGGAACGCTACGTTGCAGACCTGGAGCGCGCGCAGGGCAAGGCGCACGCTCCCGCCGTTAAGGCCGAGACCGGCAAGAAGGTGGCCGTCATCGGCAGCGGCCCGGCCAGCATCACCGTGGCGGCCGATGTCCGCCGCGAGGGACATGCTGTCACGGTATTCGAGGCGTTCCACAAACCGGGCGGTGTGATGATGTACGGCATTCCGGAGTTCCGTCTGCCGAAGGATATTGTCCAGGGCGAGATCGACACACTGCGTGAGATGGGGGTTGAGATCCAGACCAATTTCGTTGTGGGTCGCACCCGTCGCCTGCAGGACCTGCTGGAGAAGGATGGCTATGACGCCGTCTTCGTCGGGACCGGCGCCGGACTGCCCAAGTTCATGAGCATCCCGGGCGAGAACCTGGTGGGGGTCTATTCGGCCAACGAGTACCTGACGCGTGTCAACCTGATGCGTGCGTTCGACAAGGAGAACGCCGACACGCCCGTGCTGCCGTCACGCCGGACAGCGGTCCTCGGCGGCGGGAACGTCGCGATGGATGCCGCGCGCTGCGCCGTTCGCATGGGCGCGGCGGAGGTGCATCTCGTCTACCGCCGCACCGAGAAGGAGATGCCGGCCCGAATCGAGGAGATCGCCCACGCCAAGGAAGAGGGCGTCATCTTCCACACGCTTGAGAACGGCATCAGTTTCCGCGGCGGCGATGACGGACGCGTGCACACGATGGAGTGTCTGCGCTACGAGCTGGGCGAACCGGACGACAGCGGGCGACGGCGCCCGGTGCCGATTAAGGGCAGCGAGTTCCTGATGGATGTCGACTGCGTGATCGTGGCGATCGGCAACGACTCCAACCCGCTCATCAAGCAGACCACGCCGGCAATTGAAACCAACCGCTGGGGAAACATCCTGGTGGATGACACGGGCAAGACCACGATGGACGCCGTCTACGCCGGCGGCGACATTGTCCTCGGCGCCGCAACGGTCATCCTCGCCATGGGTGAAGGACGCCGCGCGGCTGCCTCGATCAACGCCCTTCTGGGATGACGCGAACAGAGAGAACGTAGTATGGGAGCACGCGCCATAACGCTGACAGACGTGGCCAGTCGGGCCAACGTATCGCGTACTGCGGCAGCGAAGGTACTGCTCGGCACGGGTGGGGATCATGTCCGCGTCGGTGACGATGCCCGCCAGCGCATCGAGGAAGCCGCCGAAGCGCTCCACTACCACCCCAACCGCGCCGCACAGCAACTTCGCGGGGTCAACACGCAGATGGTCGGGGTGTTGATGGATACGCTCAACGCACCGGTCATGAACGACCGCCTCGCGGCCGTCGAGCGCGAGGCCTACCAACGCGGGTACCGCCTGTTGATCGGCCAGCTGCACGGGGATCTTGCGGCCCTGCGCGACTACCTGGCCGACTTCAACAGCCGCGGGGTTGACGCCATTCTCTGCCTGTTTGACGTGACGCACGGTCGGGTGGAACGCCTGAAACCTATCCTGGGGGAGCGCGCCGGCATCGTCATGCATGCCAAGCCGCTGGAGCAGGACGGCTACTGTGTCCGCGTCGACACGGCCGGGGCGATCACCACCCTTATTGAACACCTCCTCGACAGCGGACGCCAACGCATCGGACTCCAACTGGAAGGTGTTCCGGATGAGCTGATGACTGTTCGCAAAGATGCCTACCTGGCGGCCATGGCGGCCAGCGGACGGTCGCCCGATCCGTCACTGATCTGGACAGCCCGGAGTGAGACGGTTGATCCAACGGCAGAGACCATCCGCGAAACGATTGACAACCTGATTGAGAAGGAGAAGGTGGATGCCATCGTTGCCCCCAATGATGTCTGGGCGGCCCACCTGATCCAGGGGCTGAAGGCGCGCGGGTACGACGTACCGGGAGACGTCGCCGTGACGGGGTATGACAACCTGGACCTCGCCACGATCATCGACCCGCCCCTGACCACCATCGATCAGCAGCACCACCTCTATGCCGCCGCGGCGCTCGACCTGCTCACGGCCATCGCATCGAGAACCGCGGAACCACCGCCAGGCGACCGCACGATTGTCGTCGAGCCCAAGCTCATCGTACGCAGTTCGGCCTAGCCGCGTAACGCTGCGGCAATCTGCCGCGCCAAGGCCGGCAGCCCGGGATCGCGCGCGCCCATGACGAGGACGGTGTCGCCCTCTTGCGCTTGTTCGGCGATCCATGCCGGAACATCGGCCGGGGGCATCACGTAGACGGTTGAGCCGCCGGCTTC